>JAGBUH010000167.1 GCA_017630915.1 Clostridia bacterium | reverse complement strand
GCGCGGCATCGACAGCAACGTTATGATTCTTGCCGCCGACACCGAAAACGGCGTGAAGGTCATTTTCGCGGACGAAAACGCAACTCTCGGCAGTAAGGTAAGATAAATGATTGATATTCACGCGCATTATGACGACGAAAAGTTTGACGTTGACAGAGAAGTTTTGTTGACTTCACTCTTTAATGAACACGGTGTTAAAAGCATTGTCAACGCCGGATGCAATATCGAAAGTTCGTTGTTTTCAATTTCGTTAGCAGAAAAATACGAAAACGTATATGCCGCGGTCGGTTTTCATCCGCAAGAAGTAGATATGTTTTCCGAGGAAAGCTTCGAGCAAATCAAAAAGATGCTTTCTCATCCGAAGGTTGTCGCAATCGGCGAAATCGGTCTTGACTATCATTACGGCACAGATGACAAAGAACAACAAAAAGAAATGTTTCGTAAACAATTACAACTCGCAGTTGATACCAATATGCCTGTAATTATACACGAAAGAGATTGTGTTGCAGATTGTCTTGAAATCGTTTTTGATTATGATGTAAGAGGTGTTTTTCACGCCTTTTCGGGAAGCAAGGAAACAGCAAAGCTTCTTCTTGACAGAGGTTGGTATATATCATTCACCGGTACTGTTACATTTAAAAATGCAAAGTTCCCCGTTGAAAACGCCGCTTATGTCCCCGAAGACAGAATATTGACCGAAACCGATGCACCCTATCTTACCGCGCACCCTTTTCGCGGAAAGCGTAATGATAGCAGTTATATGAAATATACCATAGAAAAGATTGCCGAAATAAGAAACACCACTTTTGAACATATCGAAAGAGTTACGGAAGAAAATGCAAAAAGACTTTTTGGGATCTAAATCCCGTTCCAATACATTTGCATATATAGTAGGTGATAATATTTATCTGAATATTACCAACCGATGCACAAATGACTGTACCTTCTGTTTAAGAAACAACGGCGATGCCGCTTACGGAAGCAATCCGTTGTGGCTTGAACATGAACCAACCGCAGACGAAGTTTTAATTCAAGTTAAGGATATCTTTTTTGATAACTGCCAAAGTTTTGTGTTCTGCGGATACGGTGAACCGACTTGCCGTTTCCAAACCTTGATAAAAACTGCTAAACAGCTCAAAAATAAATATCCGAATATACCGATTCGACTAAACACAAACGGTCAGAGCGAATTGATAAATTCGATTGAATACACATCACAACTTTTCGGCTTAATAGACAGCGTTTCGATTAGTATGAATAGTTCTAACGAGGATGATTACGATGAACTGTGCCGCCCCGTTTTCGGCAAAAAAGCATTTTCTGCGATGATCGAATTCGGAAAACGTTGTGTAGGCAATATCCCCACTGTTCAATTCTCGGTTGTAGAAGAAACTTTATCGGAAGAAAATATCGCAAAATGCAGAGAAATCACCGATAAAATAGGCGCAAAACTGCGCATACGCAAATTCATTAGCGAAAACGACAAAAACCCCGAGTGAAAACCCTACCATTTTGAAAAAAATCACAGTTGTAATTTTTCACCAAAAGGTATAAACTACTACATGGTGAATAAAATAAAATTTATGGAGGACTTTTAAAATGTCTGTAAAAGTTGCTATTAACGGCTTTGGCCGTATCGGCCGTCTTGCTTTCCGCCAGATGGTTGACGCTGAAGGTTATGAAGTTGTTGCAATCAACGACCTCACCAGCCCCAAAATGCTTGCTCACCTTCTCAAGTATGATACCGCACAAGGCGGTTTCTGCGGCAAGCTCGGTACCACCCCTGCACACACCGTTTCTTCCACCGACGATTCCATCATCGTTGACGGCAAGGAAATCAAAATCTACGCTGAAAAAGACGCAGCTAACTGC
>JAGBUH010000166.1 GCA_017630915.1 Clostridia bacterium | reverse complement strand
CTGCTTGACGGTATGCCGTATCGCGCGAGATGATGATATCTCCAAGCATGGTCATCATATCGGGCGTTTCAAAATCAAGGAACGGACACGAAAGCACGTCGGTGGGTTTATCGATACCGCGGTGTTCTTTGTTAATCACTTGAATCTCGTCATCATCGCAAATTGTCACGTTGACTTCAAATTTATGGTTCGGATATTCTTCGCTTACCGTCTTTCTGATAACGCGTTTCATCAAGGTTTCATAAAGTTTTGGTATGGGTTCGGTAAGAACGTCAAAATAAATCTTTATCATTCTCTTGTTCTCCTCTTAAATGTTTCTCTGCGAGGTGCATCTTCACGTTTTTTCTGTTGTTCCGTGTTACGTTTTTCATAAGCGAGGATTATCTTTTGAACAAGCGGATGGCGTACAACATCTTTATGTGTGAAACGGAAAATACTTATACCCTTGATATCGTCAAGAATTTCAAGCGCATCGATAAGGCCGCTTTTTCTTAAATACGGAAGGTCAACCTGAGTAATATCACCAGTAATAATCGCCTTACTGTTATTACCCAAACGGGTTAGAAACATTTTCATTTGTTCAGGGGTGGTGTTTTGCGCTTCGTCGAGGATTATGAAAGCATCGTCAAGGGTACGTCCGCGCATATACGCAAGCGGTACAATCTCGATTATTCCCTTTTCACCGCAGTTTCTGAAACTTTCGTTACCGAGCATTTCACCGAGCGCATCGTAAAGCGGACGGAGATATGGGTCAATCTTGCTTTGCAAATCGCCGGGGAGGAAACCCAACTTTTCCCCCGCCTCAACGGCAGGACGGGTTAGCACGATTTTAGAAACTTGTTTCTTTTTAAGAGCATTAACCGCCATAGCAACCGCCAAGAAGGTTTTACCTGTACCGGCAGGTCCGACACCGAATACAATCGTGTTGTTGTTAATCGCATCAACATATTTTTGCTGTCCGACGGTTTTCGCCTTAATCGGTTTACCCTTATTCGTTAGGCAGATACAATCGTTGTAAATCGCACCGAGTTCGCTTTCCTTTTCCTCGCGAACCATAGTTATAACGTAATTTATCGTGTTTTCGTCAATACTTTCGGAAAGACGGCTAACGCGTTCGAGTTGCTCGATACAACTTGCCGCCATATTAACGTCGGAAGCCGCTTCACCGCTTATCTTAATAACTCCTTCACGGGCAACAACAGAAACCGAAAAGGCGTTTTCGATGTTTTCTATATTGCCGTCAAGTGTTCCGAAAAGTTTTAAAACAAAATCTATTGAAAGGTCGGGAATCAATTTTTCAAACATTTTAATCTCTCATTATTATTAAATTTATAGTATTATAACACAGTATATCCTAATTGTCAAAAAAAATAAAATAAACTTGACGAAACGATAATAATTTGATACAATATGATGTATCTTTTTGTATATTCAAAGTTACAAACTACAATTTTCTTTCGGAGGTATTTGAAAGATGAAGAAATTCACAAAAATCATTTCTCTTCTCATGGTTCTGTGCATGGCTTTAACGGCATTTTGTGCATGTTCCGATGATAATGAAGAAGAAAGCAGCGCCGTTTCCGAAGTTTCTGCTGAGGAAGAACTTTTTGCAGGTCTTCCCGAAAAGGATTACGGCGGCGAAACCGTTACTTTCCTTGTTCCCGGTGACGAATACACGACGTATCGTTCCATGGAAATCATGGCGCAAGAAAATTCTCCCGAAATTCTTAATGAAAACATAAAACGACGCAACGACATGGTCGAATCTCGTTTCGGTGTGGTTATTAACGAAGAACGTGCCGCTAAACAACAAATGGTCGATATTATCCGTACCGCTATTATTTCGGATATCTCCGACTATGACATCGTTATGCCCTATATTCCCTACGCGGCAACACTCGCGCTTGAAGATTCCTTTGTTCTTCTCAACGATATGGAATATATCAACCTCGACAAACCCTGTTGGGATAAAAACGCAACCGAAAGTCTTTCTATCAACAACAAGAATTATTTCATAACCGGTGATATCAGCCTTCTCACTCTCGCGTGTACTCACGCTATCGTATTCAACAAAGATATTATTTCCAAAAACGGTTTGGACAATCCTTATGACCTCGTTAATGACGGTGTTTGGACTATCGACAAACTTCGTGAAATGGCAATAACATTTACCGCAGACGTTGACGGTACCGAAGGTATGTCCCACACCGACAATTACGGTTTCCTTATCAACAAAAACTTTGTCACTTCTATGTACGTCGGCTCCGGCAACTCGCTCACCGGCAAAGACGATGACGATCTTCCTTATATCGAACTCTTCGAAGAAAAAGAAAGCGCTTTCCCTGTATTCAACAAGATTTTCGAACTTGTTAACGACACTAATGCAACCGGTTTGATTGACAGCAATTCGGGTTCTTTCTCGACTTCCGCAACCGCAGACGGCGGTTCGGTTTGGAAGGCTGCAACCGAATCTGTTGCTAACGGCAACGCACTTTTCCGTGCAATGGCGATTATAGACATCATAGACTTGGGCGAATATGACTGTAACTTCGGTATTCTTCCCGTTCCTAAATACAGCCAAGACCAAGACAATTATCACTCCTTGGTTTCTACCATGTATGCAACCTCTGCTGCAATTCCCAAGACTGCAAAAGACAAAGAAATGTCTTCGGTAATTCTTCAAGCGATGTGCGAAGCATCCACAAAGACAACCAAAGAAGCATATTTCGAAATCATTCTTAAACTCCGTAAAATCCGCGATGACGAAAGCGAAGCGATGCTCGACAAGATCTTCAACGAACGCGTTTATGACCTTGGTATCGTATTTAACTGGGGCGGTACTGACAACTCGATCGGTTATATTTTGAACAATATCGCGTTTAGCGGACAACAAACGTTTACGTCTTCTCTTGAAACGATCGAAACGCTTGTAGAAGCAGATTTGCAGAAAACGTTAGAAGCTTTTGAATAAACATTTGAAAATATATGAGGTTAGCAATGAAAAACATCGATTATCTTTATTCAGTAGATCCCGAAGTGGCAACTGCCGTTGACAGCGAGCTCAAACGCCAAAAACGCAACATCGAGCTTATCGCAAGCGAAAACAT
>JAGBUH010000165.1 GCA_017630915.1 Clostridia bacterium | reverse complement strand
AGCACAACCGCAAAAAGAACTATATTCTTGAAGAAGGTACAGTCATTAAACCGCTTGTTGATATGGGGATTTTTACGCAAGACGGCAAAATCGTCAACTCAATGTACAGCAAGTTCAGGCAGATAAACCGATTTTTAGAGATTATTGACGATGAGATAGGCAAGAACGCGATAAAACAGCTTAATATAATCGACTTTGGTTGCGGCAAATCGTATTTAACCTTTATTCTGTACCACTATCTAACCGAAATCAAGAAGATTGACGTTAATATGGTAGGTCTTGATTTAAAAGCAGACGTTATTGACAAATGCAACGAAGCGGCAAAAAAGTACGGTTATGACAACTTGAAATTCAAACTCGGTGATATCAACGGTTACAAATCGGATTTTGAAGTTGATATGGTCATCACGCTTCATGCTTGTGATACCGCAACCGATTATGCGCTTTACAACGCGATTCGATGGAACGCGAAATACATCTTCTCTGTTCCCTGCTGTCAACACGAGTTGAATGAACAAATCAAGGCGACGAATTTAACGGCATTGACGCGTTACGGTATTATAAAAGAACGTTTTTCGGCGTTGGCGACCGACACCATTCGCGGACTTTTGCTTGAATATTGCGGATATAAAACCCAGCTTCTTGAATTTATTGATTTTGACCATACACCGAAAAATATTTTGATTCGTGCAGTTAAGCGAAATGATGTTTCTAAAAAGAAGCAAGAGGATTTATTGAACGAAATAAAACAAGTCACCGATGAATTTGGTTTCAACCCCACTTTATGTACCCTGTTAAGAGTTTTTTAACAGTTTAGAGAAAAACAACAAAATAAATTGTATTGACATAGGTAATATAATAATATATAATATCAAATTGGTGATATATAATAACTTGTATGGAGGTGGGATTTTGGCTGATAAAGAATTAAAAAGACTAAGCCGTTCGGAATTACTCGAAATGCTTATTTCTCAATCAGAAGAAAACGAACTCCTTCGCGGACAAGTTAAAGATTTACAAAACTCACTTAACGAGCGCCGTATATATATTGAGCAAGCTGGTTCTATTGCCGAAGCAAGTTTATTGATAAACAAGGTATTTGAATCAGCCGAAGCTGCCGCGCAAGATTATATCAACAACATCAAGCATCTAAGCGACAAACAAGGCGACATTTTGAAGCGCAACGAAGAAGAAAATCAATATCTTTGCCAACAGATGATTGAAGAAACCAAAGAAAAATGCAAGATTATTGAAAACGACGCGCTTAAAGAAGCCGAAAGAATCAAATCTGATGCACAGCAGGAAGCGAGTGAATATTGGAATTCGATTTATTTGAAACTTAATTCCTATGTTTCCAATAATTCCGAATTGAAACACCTTTTGTCATTTGATTTTCTCAATGCCAAAATCGGCAATAACAAAAATGATACAGCGGATGTGTAATGAAAAAGAAAGTTCAAGAAATCCCGTCGATTGATGACATTAAAGCCGAATTACACCGAATAAAATACAGGCGAAGTTACAGAAACATTATCCGTAACACATTGTATACCTTGATTACCGTTGCGGCAATCGCTGTTTTGGTTGCAACTTTATGGATGCCCGTACTTCAAACGCACGGCAGTTCGATGACGCCCACCTTACGCGATAACAACATTGTTGTGTCGGT
>JAGBUH010000164.1 GCA_017630915.1 Clostridia bacterium | reverse complement strand
TCAATATCCACCGCACACGCCGCCCACACCCGGCAATCATTCGGGTCGGTCGTTGTTTCAAAATCCGCAGCAACTTTGACGGATTTTATCGCCATAATTGATCCCCTTTAATAGTCTTCTATATCAATAGATTCGTCCTTCATTTTCATTCCCATTGACGCGCGTATCTGATTCAGTTTACCGCTCCGGGCTGTCGGATCGTAAATATAGGAGATTTCAAGACTTTCGTCTTGCTGAACCATTTTCATATAGTCTTTCGGTTTCATCATACGTATTTTCATCATAACGTCTTTGGCTTCGTCCCCGAAGGCGTGTTCCAATGCTATCATATGATTACGCTTGTACTTTCTGACGCGATCTTCGATATAATCGCGCGTGTTGACGCGTTGCAACGTCTTCATATAATTGTCGAACTGTTTACGATCCCGGAAGCGTTGCAAAGACTTCGTCTTCTTTGCTAAAATGAAGTCAGATTCTTTTCCCATAAGTTGCAAGCTTCCGATCGTGTCGCCGGTATCGCGCCCCGATACCATACGCGGAAGCGTGGCGGCTTCCTTTAACATTCGCGCCCTTTTACGATTCGCGGTATTGACCGCGTTTTCAAGGGCGCGTTTTTCTTCGGGTGTAAACGTGACGCCGAACTGATTGACAAGGTTTCCCGTGTCCGTCTTTTTGAGATTCTTTCGACCCGGCGCGCGTCCTCCTCTGTATTGCTGTCCCTCATAGCTTGCCGCCGTTTTCGCGGCTTTCTTTCTCTGTCTTTTATTTGCCATACGGTTTACCTCTCAACGCGTTTATAAAACGAACGATAAACGGCGCGACGTACAAGATCGACGATCTCGTCCGGTACGTACGTATTCAGATCTTGCCGGCTGAAAAGATCTTTGACGCGCTTTAATTCATTTTAAATATCACGGGTATATATTTCAAGTTTCTTTTCGCTTGAAAACTTAAATAAATCGCCGTACGGGCTGTTATACTCGTACGGCGATTCGGTCAAGTCATAATATACACCGCGACGTGAACGTTTCACGTCGGTCATACGATCAATCCTCCGGGTAGAATTTTACGTTGGTATACATACGGTTGGACTTCTTCGATTTTTCTTCGGTCAGAAGCACCGGCAGACCTTCGGCAACGATCGCGTCGTGATAGCCTTCGTTTTCAAGATCAAGCATACGCGCGGTAAGCACCGAGCCGCCGAAATAGAACTTGTTTGCGCGTTCCTTTACGGTAAACACAACGTACGCTTCGCCGGCGTCGTTGGGAATGAATCCGTATTCGTTGATTGTGGAAACCTGTCCCAAAAGCTCTTTTGTTTCGCCTTTGTCGCGACCCTCCATAAAGGGAAGCTGTACGTCGAAGGACTTTGCGCGCTCCTTCAAAGATTTAAGATTTTTTGTTTCGTTGCTCATAGTTGGCAACCTCCTATAAGAAATATTTGGACTTTCGCCCATAAGCACCACCGCCGGAACGGGAATCCGGCGGCAACGGGCTTGCACCGTTCACGCTTTCGCGCGGGTCTTGCGGGCTTAACGTTGGATAATTCCTTCAACGATCAGCGAATAAATTTCGTTCCATATTTGCTTTGAGATATATCCGTAATACCCAATACAAAACGGTATCACGTCGAAAAGCCGGTCTTGTTTGGTTTCGTTTACGAACTCGCGAATCGTGTCTTGAATATCTTTATTGGTGTATCTCATTGCGATTCCCTCCCGTCAAGATATGCTTTCGCGTAGTCAATAGCGCGACTGATCGCGTAGCAAACGTGTTTTACTTCGCAACGTTC
>JAGBUH010000163.1 GCA_017630915.1 Clostridia bacterium | reverse complement strand
TTATCAGTTTTGAAAATGAATATTTTTGACAAGACAAAGAGAATTTTGCGGATAATACACACGTATATCCGTGAAATTCGATGAAGTATTGGCGAAAATTGGCTTTTCAAAACCGTTTTGTGTTCAACTCTCCTCGCATTAAAGTTAAAAAATCAATATGCTTTTGCCCAAACTACGCCGAATTTTGCCTCTTTGCCGCAGCAAACGCACTTTTTGCCCTCAAATTCGATAGCGTCATAGATACATCTGCTTCCGACGCTTGTTTGCGCCTTGACTTCATCTTCACATTCTTCGCATCCGCACCAAGGAGCGAAAATGAAACCGTCACCTTTTTCGGCAAGAATGGAATTGATTTCGTCGATCGTTTCTGCATTATAGGTATGTTTAGCGCGGTTTTCGAGCGCTTTGTCATACATTTCTTGGCGTGCCTTAACAAGCGCATCTTTAACGGTTTCGCCGATATTTTCAAGCGAAATAACCGTCTTTTCGCCGCTGACGCGCGAAACGATTACGCAGTTTCCTGCTTCAATATCTCTCGGACCGAGTTCGATACGTACGGGAACACCCTTCATTTCGTATTCCGAGAACTTCCAACCTGCGCTCATATCGCTGTCGTCCAACTTAACGCGGATACCTGCTTTGACAAGTTCATCTTTAAGCGCGGCGCAACGGTCGAGAACGCCCTCTTTATGTTGCGCGATAGGAATAATAACTGCTTGTATAGGAGCAACGTCGGGAGGTAATACCAAACCTCTGTTGTCGCCGTGAGTCATGATGATAGCACCGATGAGACGCGTTGTAACACCCCAAGAGGTTTGGAACGGATTGACTTTTTTGTTTTCTTTATTGGTATAAGTAATGTCAAACGCCTTTGCAAAACCGTCGCCGAAATAATGGCTCGTACCTGCTTGAAGCGCCTTGCCGTCGTGCATGAGTGCTTCGATAGCGTAGGTTGCTTCCGCACCTGCAAACTTGTCGCTTTCGGTCTTTTTGCCTTTGATTACGGGCATTGCAAGCGATTGTTCGCAGAAATCAGCATAGATATCAAGCATTTGCTTGGTTTCAATAATTGCTTCTTCTGCGGTGGCGTGGATAGTATGGCCTTCCTGCCACAAGAATTCACGGGTACGGAGGAAAGGTCTTGTTGTTTTTTCCCATCTTACAACGCTTACCCATTGGTTATATAGTTTGGGGAGGTCGCGGTAGGAGTGGATTATGTTAGAATAGTGTTCGCAGAAAAGCGTTTCGCTGGTAGGACGTACGCAAAGTTTATCTTCAAGCGGTTCGCTGCCGCCCATTGTAACCCAAGCAACTTCGGGAGCAAAACCTTCAACGTGGTCTTTTTCCTTTTGAAGCAAACTTTCGGGGATAAACATAGGCATACAAACGTTTTCGTGTCCCGTTTCCTTAAACTTGGTGTCAAGGATACGTTGAATGTTTTCCCAAACGGCATAAGCATAAGGACGGATAACAAGACAACCCTTAACCGACGTGTATTCGATAAGTTCAGCTTTTTTAACTATATCGGTATACCATTGAGCAAAATCCTCCTCCATGGGAGTGATTTCTTCAACAAATTTCTTTTCTGCCATGAATAAATATCCTTTCGGTTGAAAAATCTTTTCGTTTTTTAAAACTGTTTTTCTTAATCTATTGCATTATTCGGAAAAATAGTTATAATAGACTTGTCATACTAATTTATAGTATATTTTTGTTTGAGTATAACAGATTGATGTCAAATTGTCAATCTGCAAAAACTATATTTATGGAGGAATTATGAAAAAAACAATCCGTATTTTTGCATTGCTTTTGGCGGTGCTTATGACGATAACCGCCTTTGCGGCGATTGCGCTTGCCGAAGGAGAGGAAAACGAGACCTCGGGTGAGGGTTCTTCCGAGAACTCCACCGAAAGTTCTACCGAAAGTTCTACCGAAAGTTCGGACACCGAAAGTTCAGGTGACGAAAGTTCGGGCACCGAAACTCCCAAGGTTACCGCAAACATCGTTATCAACGGTGTTCCTGCCGATGCAATCAGCGTCTATTTCAACGACGTGGCGGTTTCGGGTACATATTCGGGCGATGAAGGTGCTATCGCTATTCGTGTTGAAGCAAAAGACGGCTACGAAATAACCTCTGCCGAATACAAGATTCCCTATCTCGGCGCGGTTAAGCTCACCGAAGCAAACGGAAAGTATTCTGCAACCACTTACGAACTTTCCGAGGGCGCTTCTTTCACCCTTACCGTAAACGCCAAGATTGCTCCCAAGCAGGTTGACCTTAAAATTACCGACAACGGCGACGAAGTCTATATCGTCAAGGCAAATGGCGACGAAGTCGACCTTACCGAATACGGCGTTATGACCGGTGATATTATCGAGATTACTTTCAAGGGAGATGGTGAATTTAAACCCGACCTCGCGTGGCTTTCGGTTAACGGCGCAGTTACCTCGATGACTTCCTTTACTTATAGCTTTGAGATTACCGATAATACCAACATAGTATTTTATTACGGAGTAATGCCGGTTACCGTAACTCTCAAAGGCCCCGCCAAGATGGTATTCACCAACACCGAAGACGACACGACCGAAACCGTAACCAACAACGGTGCGGGAACGGTTGATAAAACTATTTATTTGGTCAAAGGTGCTCATCATAGACTCGAAGTTACCCCTGCGAAAGGTTATGCTTTGTCCGGCGGTGTCAGAATTTCCGAGCCCGAGCATGCGGTAGATGACGACGGTGTTTACTTCTTGCGTCCGTCGGGTCCGACGACTGTAAATGCTATATTGAAAAAGACTGATGACGACACCGAAACTCCCGATGAATACACCGTGAAAGTTAATGTCGGCATGGGCGGTGAGGTCGAAGTTGACGGTCATACCGTTTTAGGCGGTATGGGTACAAATGTCACGGTTGAAGAAGGCGATGATCTCGATTTCGAAATAACTGCTGATGACGATTATGTTCTCGATGTTTTTAAAGTAAACGGAAAAACCGTTGATGTTACCGATGGAAAATATACCATTAAGGATATAAAAGCAGATGTCACCGTTTCGATTTCGTTCAAGAGCGAAAACCAAGGCAACACCGATGATGCGATCGGTGTTGACGACATCGATTGGAAGGCAGAACCTATTGTTGTTGATATTAAGGGTGGAAAACTTGTAAAACGTGAAGTTCTTGATAAAATTGCAACCCTTTCGGGTACTGGTAAATTTGTTGAATTCAAGAGCGAAAACGGTTCGATTTATATTCCCTACGGCGGAAAATCCGAGGGCAGTTCCGAAACTGCAAATCTCCAAGTGTCTCCTCTTACAAGCGGAACACTTTATGATATTATAGATTCGGCTATTAACAATGCAAGCGGCGGTGCAGCACAGTATAAGGCGTTTTCTTTCAACACGGGTTTCGCTCTCCCCGAAGGAACACAGGTATCGTTTGTTCTTGGAAGTGAATTTGTAGACGGTACTGCGATGATGCTTTTGTATAACAGTGCGAATTCAAGCTTTTACTCGAAAGAAAATGCAACCGAACCTGTTAATGTTTCGGTAGACGGAACGGCAGGAAAATTTGCGTACGATAACGAGGGAATCATTGTATGTTCAAAAGAATTTGCAATGAAATCGACTATTGAAGCCATTCTGATTAACGACGGCGGAACTATCAATCCTGCTGGTGTCAGCACGGTCGAAAACGCCGAATCGCTTACATAGTA
>JAGBUH010000162.1 GCA_017630915.1 Clostridia bacterium | reverse complement strand
TCAGCTTGTTCGGAAGTCAATCCGTTCTTTTGAGAATTAAGACTTGCATACAGCGATTTAAGGTCTTCGTGGTACCACATAAACGTCAATCTATCCTTTCTATTTCATTTCTGCATTTGAAAAGTAAAAACAAATTCGGGAACATCATCAAAGCATTTAGTATATCCGAAACCGCCCATAATGTGTTTCCCGATATAAAAACACCGAAAAAAGAAACGAGCGCAAACAAGATTCTGTAAATTTTCGTTGCCAAATCGGCGCTTTTTATGAACATAAACGAAATGCAACATTCGGCGTAATAGCACCAACTTATAACCGACGCAAAGGCAAACACGGCGGTAAGTAACCCGAAAACAAGCCCTCCGATTTTCCCGAAAGACGAAAAAAACATTTGTGAAGGCGAGTCGAATCCGCTTGATAACAAACACAAAGCCGTTACGGTTGAAACAACAAAGGTATCGAAAAAAATTTCGAATATCCCCCATTTCGCCTGAACGTCGGCTGACGCATTTTCGACTGTCGCGTGGGCAAGCGGCGAAGAACCCATACCCGCCTCGTTTGAAAACATACTTCGCGCAAAGCCCTCACGCAGAGTATGCGCCAACAATGCGCCCGAAAAACCTCCGCTTATTGCCGATATCCCAAACGCCTCGCGGAAGATTAACGCAAACGACGGAAGTATATTTTTATAATTAAGTATCAGCAACACCAAACAAGCGAAAAGATACACCGCCGACGCCGACGGTATTATAACCGCGTTGATGCAAGCTATCCGTTCCCTACCTCCGAAAACCGCCGCTGCAATTACCGCAAAGCATATCATTCCGCACATAATCTTTGTCAAACCTGCCGAAGCGAAAAAGTCGGACATAGAACCAACCTGTGTCAAGTTTCCCGTTCCGAACGAGCAAAGAACACAAAGAAAACAAAACACCGCCGAGGTTTTTTTGTAACCCATATCTTTAAGACGCACCTGCGCGCCCCCGATGGGTTTGCCGTCTATCTCGCTTCGTCGGTTCAACGCAACGGCAACCTCTGCATACTTCAAACCCATACCGAAAAAAGAACATACCCACATCCAAAATATACTTCCTGCACCGCCGACGGCTATTCCGTAACCCACGCCGACAATGCTTCCTACTCCGACAGTACCGCCCAAAGCGGTCGCCACCGCTTTAAACGACGATATACCTCTGCCGCTTCCTCTTTTAAGCGAAAATAAAGTGTCGCGCACCGTTATTTTCAACGCATTCAATCGGTAAAACGCGCATTTTCGGGTAAAATATATACCGGAAACAAGCAAAAGTACAAGTGTAGGAACACCCCAAACTATGCTCTTTAACGCTTCTAAAATCGTTATCACCCCCGATAAACAAATGTTGACTTTTATGATATAATATGGTATATTCAAGATGTATTATGTTCGAAAGGACAAGGTGAGAATTTTGGCTGAAACTGTATTTAAAAAGACATTTAAAGGTTATGACACCAACGAAGTTGATGAATTTATCATTTCGCTCAGCGACAAATATTCGCAAAACGAAAACGAACTTACCGATAAACTCCGCGCCGCAGAAATTGAAAACGAAAGACTTAAAAGCGAAATTGCGCAACTTCGCGCATTAAGCGACCAAAACGAACGCGACCACGCCGTTGAACTTGTTGAAAAGCAAAAGGAATATGATGCCCTTTGCGCCGAAATAGGCGAAAAAATGGTTCTTGCTGATAAACGCGCTGCGGATATAATCAAAAACGCCGAAAAAGAAGCCGAACTTATACTTACTAACGCCCGTCGCACCGGCGAAACCGAAGCCAAGGCTATCCGTATGCGTGCCGAAGGCGAAGCTACTAAACTTATCGAAGATACAAAGCGCAAATGCGAATCTGTTTCTGCTGCTGCCGATGAATTCCGCGCACGTCAAAACGAAATGAATCAATCTATCAGAGAAACTGAAAGCCGTTTTGCTGATGCTTTAACCAAACTTCGCGAAGGCTTTACCGAACAGGAGTAAACAATGAGCATTAAAGAGGCTATAAAAAGTTATTTTTCCAACGCCGAAATACGTAAACAAGCGATTTCCGACCTTGCGGAAATAATCGCAATCCCCTCTGTTGCAGGCGATCCCGACGGCATCTATCCGTTCGGCAAAGCGTGTGCACAGGCACTTGATACCGCGACAAATATTGCAAAGAAATACGGTTTTACCGTTGAAAACCACGATTACCGTTGTTTGAGCGTGCTTTACGGCGACAGCGAAAAAGAAGTCGGTATTGTTTGCCACCTCGACGTTGTACCGGCAGGCGACGGTTGGAGTGTTGAACCCTATGCGCTTACCGAAAAAGACGGTCTGCTAATCGGCAGAGGTACTCACGACGACAAAGGTCCTTTTATCCAAGCGCTCTACACTATGCGTTATTTCAAGGAAAACGGAATAAATCTCCCCTTTACTATCCGTCTTATTCTCGGTAGCGATGAAGAAGTCGGCAGTACCGATTTGAGATATTTCCAAACCGTTCGCAAACCGCCGATGTTTTCTTTCACGCCCGATTCAAGTTTCCCCGTTTGTATCGGCGAAAAGGGTATTCTTTCGGTTTGGACCGAATTCCCCGCGCTTCCCAACAACATCAAGGAACTTCGCGGAGGTACGGTTTCTAACGCCGTTCCCGGCAAAGCTTATGCGATTGTCGATACCGATAAAAACCTAATTGACACCGAAAACGTCAAGGTTTCAAAATGCGAAAACGGTTATAAAATCGAAGCAATCGGCAAATCGTCTCACGCCGCCCACCCCGAATCAGGCGTTAATGCAATCAGTTTGCTTTTTGCTTATCTTATCGACAATAACATCGTTGATGACAATTCGATGTTCTCGTTCTTACGTGATTCTACCGCAGAATACTTGGGCAAAATGCTCGGTATTGATGCCGAAAACGACGATTTCGGTTATCTTACCTGCGTTGGCGGTGTTATCAACGGAAACAACGAAAAGGTTACACAATCCTTTAATATCAGATATCTCCCCGAAACTCCGTCTGATACAATCGTTGATTCTA
>JAGBUH010000161.1 GCA_017630915.1 Clostridia bacterium | reverse complement strand
TTTTGCCCGAAGATATGGGAAAGTTCGTTGTTTTTGGCTTTGAGAACGAAGTTCGTGTTACACTCGCAACCGCACTCGGTTTTACCGTCGGTTTGATTGTAAATTACATCATTTCTATCTTTTTCGTGTTCACCACCGAAACCCAAAAAGAACGCGGAAAAGGGTTGAAACCGTTTTTGATATATCTTGCCGTTTCAATCGTCGGTTTGCTTGTCAATATCGGCGTTACGCAGTTGGGTTGTAATATCCTTGACGTCAGCAAAGACGACACCTTGATGTTTATGTTCGTAAGTTGCGTAGCGGCAGGTGTTGCGTTGATTTGGAACTATATCGGCAGAAAGATATTTGTTTATAAAGGCGAATAGTTGGGAGTTATTAGATATGAATAACAGAAAAACGAATAGCAATATAATGTCAACAAAAACTTTGGCTATCGGTGCAATTTTGACTGCATTGGTAATTGTTTTGCAGGGTGTGGGTGTAATTACGGCGTTTTTTGGTCCGTTTGCGACCGCGACTGCTATTATACCGATAGTTATAGGAGCCGCGATGTGCGGTCCGTTAGTTAGTACGTGGCTTGGATTAGTGTTTGGTGTAGTGGTTCTTGTTACAGGACAAGCTAATCTGTTTTTGACATTCAGCAGCGTCGGTACCGTGATCACCGTTATTGCAAAAGGCGCAGGTTGCGGATTGGCTGCGGGCTTAGTTTACAAATTGTTGGAAAAATCCAATAAATTAGTGGCGGTTATTGCTGCTGCTGCGATATGTCCTCTTGTAAATACAGGAATATTCCTTGCGGGCAGTGCTATTTTCTTCTTGGAATCCGCAGCGGAAATTGCTGCTGCGGCGGAAAAAAGTGCAACAGGAATGGAACTTTTCTGGATGATGGCAACAGGCAACTTTATACTTGAAATAACATCATCCGTTATTTTGAGTCCTGTGTTTGTACGTGTCTTGAATTTGAGTTTAAATAAGAAATAACGAAAATGCTGTGGGAGTTACCCACAGCATTTCTTTTTATTGTTTTTTATAAACAACACCGCAACGGTTAGGCAGGTATGCAAAAAATCCGATTCTGCCGTCTTTTGTCTTTTCGGCTTTGTAGATAAAACCCTTGTCGGTTCTGTCAAAACCGCCGAAATTCTTGTCGTCGGTTGATAGAATGATCTTGTAAAATCCTTCTTCCTCGACAGGTACGAAATAGTTTTCAAACGACTTGTCGGGGTGGAAATTGAACGCGAAAACAACCTTTTTCTTGCTGGAAATGATCACCTTGTCGCCTTGGTCGATCCATTGACTCTTGGGTGTTTTGGACATAAGACGTTCGCTCTTTAAAGTCTTGATCATCGCAACATCAAAATTGCGCAGATATTCATATTTAAGCAACTTGTTATCGGCAAGCGACCATTGACGTCTGCAATAATGATAACTCCAATTATTGCCTTCTCTTGGGAAATCAATCCATTCGGGGTGACCGAATTCGTTGCCCATAAAGTTCAAATATCCTTCACCCGACGTTGACGCCGTGATAAGACGAATCATCTTGTGAAGCGCTATTCCTCTGTCGATAATCGGACTTTCGCTATCCTTGTTCATTTTCCAATACATTTCGCTGTCGCAAAGGCGGAAAATAATCGTCTTGTCGCCGACTAACGCTTGGTCGTGCGATTCGCAATAGCAAATCGCCTTTTCTTTCTTCCGACGGCTTGTCAGTTCGAACCAAAGTTTGAACATATCCCAATCGTCGTCTTTATATTCTTTGATAAATTTAATCCAAAGATCGGGAATCCCCATAGACAGACGGTAATCGAACCCGATACCGCCGTCTTTTATCGGAATACACATCCCCGGCATACCCGACATATCTTCGGCAATCGTGATTGCGTTCGGGTTGATTTCGTGAACGAGTTTGTTCGCAAGTTGAAGATAAGTCACCGCCTCGGTGTCGGTATTTTGCGAGAAATACATCGAATAATCGGTAAATGCACTTCCTAAACCATGGTCGTGATAAAGCATTGATGTCACGCCGTCGAAACGGAACCCGTCGAAGTGAAATATCTTCATCCAATATTTCAAATTCGAGAGAAGAAAATGCAAAACCTCGTTTTTGTCGTAATTGAATAATTTTGTATCCCAAGCGGTGTGATATCCGCGCTTGCCCTCATGGAAATACTGATAATGGCTACCGTCGAAGTAATTAAGTCCCTCACCGCCGTTTTTTACCGCGTGAGAGTGAACGACGTCGAGCAAAACGGTGATGCCGTTCTTGTGCGCGGTGTTGATAAGCTCTTTCAAATCACGCGCCATGCCGTAACGCGAACTAACGGCGAAGAAGTTAGAAACTTGATAACCGAACGAGCCGTAGTAGGGGTGTTCCATTATCGCCATAATTTGAATGGTGTTGTAACCGAGCGACTTGATTTTAGGAAGTATATTTTCGGTAAATTCAGAAAAAGTTCCTACTCTGCCGTCTTCCTGCGCCATTCCGATATGACATTCATAAATGAAGGGAGTTTTCGCGGGTTTGAAATCGCAATCGGTCCATTCAAATTCGTCAAAAAGAATATCGTCAACCTCGGCGCACCATTCATAAGTTTTCGTGTCTTGCACCACGCGTCTTGCATAAGAGGGAACACGGCGTAAAATCATGCCGTCTTTTATAACAATCGCTTGAACCTTTTGCCCGATTTTCAAAGCATCTTTGCCGTCTAAATATACTTCAAAAACGCCGTTTTTTATGCGTTTCATCGGGTAGGCATAGATATCCCAATTTGCAAAATTCCCCGTGAAGTACATCTCATCGGCGGCAGGCGCCCATTCGCGATAAACCCAGCCGTTTTCAAGCGGATGTATTCCGAAATATTCATAACCGTTTGCGAAGTCGGAAATGTTTTGGCTGCCGACAAGGTCAAGTAACTTTTTACCAAAGGTGTTTATTCGATTTAAAAGCGCATCGCTGTACGGCGCAAGAGTTGCGTCGATTTTCAAAATATTCGGCTTCATTTTGAACCTCCCGATTGCTTTTGTATCATTATAATTCATTTTTTACTATTTATCAAGAGGGGTTTACAAATCGTGTATGAAGTGGTAAAATATTTAAAATTTTACTTGTTAGAGATAGATTATGATACATATTGTACTTTATGAACCCGAAATTCCCCAAAATACAGGCAATATCTCGCGTACCTGCGCCGTGACAGGATGTCATTTGCACCTTATCGAACCGCTTGGATTTGAACTTTCCGAACGTTCGATTCGCCGCGCTGGGCTTGATTATTGGCAATATCTGACCGTTAATACATATAAAAATTGGGAAGATTTTATTTCCAAAAATAACGGCGAATTCTATTATTGCTCGACAAAAGGGCAAAAATGCCATTCCGAAGTTAATTATCCGAGCGACAAAGACATCTATTTTGTTTTCGGAAAGGAAAGTCACGGACTTCCCGAACCGTTGTTAAAAGATAATTACGACCGTTGCATACGTATTCCGATGCGCGGTTTCGTGCGGTCGCTCAATCTGTCAAACTCCGTCGCGGTCGTGGTTTACGAGGCGTTGCGCCAGATGGGTTATCCCGACCTGACAGATATCGGACATCTGACGGGCAGAGAAGACTGAAAAAGTGATAAGTAAAGATTGAAACAGACTGAGAGAAACGAAGTTATTTTTCACGAAAAACGAGCGTCGACGTACGATTGTACGGCAGTCGAGTTTTTCGTGAAAGCCCTTGAAAATACAATAAAAATTTAAATTCCTTATATAAATGAAATCGAGATTCGAATTAAAACGAAGCTCGATTTTTTGTTTTATTATTTCTTTCAAGGGCGTAAAGAACGAGTTTGTCCTCGGTCTGACGGGCAAAAATCTTCTTTTTTTATAAATTCCCTATTGACAAATAGTTAGACGGTTGCTATAATACAGTTGACACAGATAGTACAGATAATACAGAATAAAGGAGGGAACAGAGATGCCCGTTGGGTTTACAGGCAAAAGGGACGTATATTTAGAAGTTGCCGAACGGTATGAAAAATACATCAAACTCGGTGTACTTCGCGATGGCGATAAACTCCCCTCGGTGCGCACCGCCGCAGGCGAGTTGGGGGTGAATCCTAATACGGTACAAAAGGCGTATTCACATCTCGAATCAAAAGGGTTGATATGCACGCTTCCGAAAAAGGGCGTTTTTGTCACATCGAACCAAGACGAAAACGGCAAAAAACGTATCGACATTTTGAAAACCCTGAACGAATATAAGGAACAGGGCGTTTCATATTCTGAATTGAAGGAATATTTAGAGGAGGTTTATTCAAATGATTGAAGTAAAAGGGTTAACACATTCTTTCGGAACAAAACTCGTGCTGAATAATATAAATCTCACAATCCCCGACGGAACGGTTTTGGGTATCGTCGGCATCAACGGCGCGGGTAAATCGACGTTGCTTCGATTGTTATCGGGCGTTTATGAAACACAGGGAAACGTTTTGTATGACGGGATGAGCCCGATGAGCGAAGATACGCGTCAAAACATTTTCTTCCTGCCCGATGACCCCTATTATACCGCCAATTCCACACCGAACAAACTGTTTGAGTTTTATTCGGTATTCTATCCGTCTATCGACAGGGAAGAATTTTATTCGCTGATTTCGAAATATAAAATCGACCCGAAACAGAATATGCGCAACTTCTCGAAGGGTATGCGACGTCAGGTGTTTATTGCACTTGCGCTTTCGATAAAGCCGAAATATATTTTGCTTGACGAGGCGTTTGACGGCTTGGACCCGTTATCACGTAAGATATTCAAAGATGCGATAATCTCGCTCGTTGAGGAAAGTGGCTCGACGGTGTTGATTTCAAGCCACTCTTTACGTGAACTCGAAGATTTTTGCGATAAATTCATACTTATCGACAACAACGTGATTAAAAACCAAGGTGATATCGCCGAGCACGTTGCCCGTCTTTGCAAATTTGAACTCGCGTTTATCGAGGAAGTGGATAAGAGTAAATTCGACAAACTTCCCATCGTTTCGCTTGTCATCAAGGGCCGTTTCGTGACGGTTGTGCTTGAAGGCGACAGCGATGATATGAGAGCTAAACTCGAAGCACTTTGTCCTGCCGTTATGGACGAAATGCAACTTGATTTCGAAGAAGTCTTTATTCACGACGTTGAGTCGGGAAGGAGTGACTTGTAATGAAAACCAATAAATCTTATTTTCTTCATCAATTAAAAGCAAACTCGCGACCCTTGATTGTCGTGGCGATATGTGTTTTGATTTTAGGGTTTTATATCTGTATAGATAATATGGACCGCGTTTATACACACTATTATAACGACGATACACAACAATACGTTCACATTATAGATAAAGAACACCCAAACGGTCAATATTATGACGAAGTTTTGGACAAAATGGTGGATTATAAAACCCCTCCGAGAGAGATAAAAACGCGTGAGTTGGCGCTTTACTATCCTGTGGTATTGCTTGTCATTATGTGTTATGTCGTTCCCGTTTGGATGTTCGCGTTCACGAAAAAACGGCGTAATCTCGACTGCTGTTATTCACTGCCGATTAGTAAACGCGGATTTGGCATGACGAATTACCTTGTGGGTTTGGTTTTGGTGTTTATACCGTTTCTTCTTTCGTATATCCAAAATCTCATCATATACGCGTCGATTTCGTTTGAGATGTTCAAGAATCTCGATTTTTCGGTATTGACAACCCATTTTCTTATATGTATTTTGATGGGATTGATACTTTACACCTTGTTTGTTTTCGTATTTAACGAAGCAAATACTGTGCTTGACGGTTGTATATTTATCATCGCGTATTCGGTTATCGGTTTCTTTATTTTGCTGTCGGTTTCAAATGTCTTTAATTTTAATCTTTATGACTACTATGTATTGAAGCTTGATGGAGAATGCGCAATCCCCTTTGCATATTTCGGCGAACTGCTTTCTAATTACGAAACGACTGTCGAAAGAGGCGTAATGTCGCACATCACAAATGCATGGGCAGATAAGGGGGCGAAGTTCTGGTTTATATTCTGGACTATTGTGGGAATTTTATCGTTTGTCGGATTTGTGTTAGGGCTTAACAATAAAAAAGCAGAGCAAACCGAAGATATCTCGACAAGTGTTTTCGGATATAAAACCCTTATTCCGCTTGCCGCAATTCCAGGGGTTATAAGTACGTTGGACTTTAACCCACCGTATTCTTACGGCGATGCAATTTCGGCAATGTTTATTACCCTTGCCGCAGTTGTCGGATATACGGTTTACCGCCGCGGAGTGAAATACAAGATAAGCGACTATGTAGTTATGGGTATTTTGCTGTTATTTACCGTTATTTCCGCGAGCATATAGTATAAAAAATGCAGTTGCAAGATTTTTGCAACTGCATTTTTCTAATTAAGTATCCAAACGCCCAAATTTAAATACGCGGCAAACGCTACCCAAACGAGATAGGGTATGAGCAGATATGAAGCGGTTTTGTCTATTTTTTCAAACCGTTGTTTTGTCGCGAAAATGAAAAGCCAAAGAGTGACAATCCAGATGAACGCGAAAAAGTATTCTTTTAGGTTAAAAAATATTATCGGCCACAAAAAGTTGAACATCAGTTGAATGGCATATAACCCCAACGCCTCGCGGCGTTTTTCGTAGGTTGTCACCGCTGTCCAGATCATATAAGATGCTATACCCATAAGCGTGTAAAGTATTGTCCACGCGACAGGGAACAACCATGCAGGCGGAGATAAAAAGGGTTTTCTCAACTGTGCGAATTCGCGTGTGCCATCTGCGGTAAAAAGCCCTGCCAACAAACCGACACCAAGCGGAATGGCAATCGCAATCAACAACTTTTTCCATTGTATTTTCATATAATTCACCTCTGAAAAACTATATGAAAAAACAAATAAGAATATGCAAAAAGAGGAATCTGCAAATTGCAAATTCCTCTTAACTTTTTATTCTGCTTCGAGTTCTGTAAGAAGATAGGGAATAGCGGTTTCGAATTTAACACCGTATTTGTGGTTTTCGTCGCCGACGGTGTTTTCGATACAACGTAAGGTGTAGTTCGCCGCAACCTTTGAAGCACCGTATTCGCTCTTACCGCGAAGCAACGCGCCTGTAAATGCACTCGCGAACACGTCGCCCGTTCCGTGACTGCCGACGGGGAGTCTGCGGTGGGAATAATATTCGGTCTTGCCGTTTACCTTAACGACAACGCCGGTTGTTGCTTCGGTATAACTGATACCTGTCAAAATGACGTTCTTCATACCTGCTTTTTCAAGCGCGTCG
>JAGBUH010000160.1 GCA_017630915.1 Clostridia bacterium | reverse complement strand
GCGGCAGACAGAAAAACGCCACAAGCCAACCGTTGCTTTTTTTGTTTCGGTAACGTGCCATTAATATTCCTCCAACGTCGTTGACGACGTATAAATACATAATATTTCATTTTTATTTTATATCATCGCAGGGCTTTAGTCAATAGTTTTTTCTCGTTTGGAATTTCCGTTTTCAGGGAATAATCATTTCGAGGTGACTGTATGGATAATTCGTTTGACAATTTTAAAAACACCGTAACAGGTATTTTCGCCGATTGTGAGGATTTCGTATGCCGTGAATGTGTAAAGGACGGCGGACGGTTTGCCTTGATGTTTATCAAGGGCATTACCTCGAGAGATTTCATTTCCGAACGGCTTCTTCGCCCTCTGCAGCATACCGATATTGATAATTTTAGCGGCGATTTCGGAAGCCTTATCGAAAGCCCCAATCTGTCAACACCGAAAGATGTGCAGTCTGCGGCACAATCGGTTGCTATTGGCGAGGTTTTGCTTATTGTAGAGAGCAGAAACGGCTTTTTTGTAACTCTTGCAAACGCTCAGCAGACCCACGGCAGAAGCATCGACGAGCCGAGCAGCGACGTTACGATTCGTGGACCGAAGGCGGGTTTTGTCGAGGATGCCGAGATAAACATGGCTCTGTTACGGAAATATATTCGCACCCCTGCACTTAAATTCCGCCGTTTTACCGTCGGAAGTGTTTCCGAAACAAAGGTTATAATGGTTTATGTTTCGGGACGTGCCGAAGAAAATTTGGTGAACGAAATAAGCAAACGCATAAGCGAATTGAAAGCAAACGTCATAACCGACAGCGCGAATATAACCATGTTATTAGAAGGCAGACGGAATTCGGTGTTGCCGACCTGCGGAAGCACCGAAAAGGTCGATAAGGCGGCATCAAAACTTATGGCAGGCAGAGTGGGAATTATCGTTGACGGCAGTCCTTTCGTCTTGACTTTGCCGTTTTTGTTTATCGAGGGTTTGCAAGCCTCCGACGATTATCTACACACGCCATATTACGCAACGTTTATAAGAATTTTGCGCCTTTTTGCGTTTATATCGGCAATATTCGCTCCTGCCGTACTTTGTGCCGTCGTGAATTATTATCATGACGATATACCTGCCGAGTTTTACGGAATAATAGCCGAATCGCGCGAGAATATACCGCTTTCGTTTTTCTGGGAAATCGCCGCGATATTGTTGCTTTTCGAACTGTTGCGCGAAGTCGGGGTACGAATGCCGCGAACGGTAGGCGAAGCGGTAGGGATAGTAGGTTCGATAATACTCGGCAATACTGCGGTTGAGGCAGGCATCGTTTCCTCGGTGGGCGTAATAACCGTTGCGTTTTCAGCGGTGTGTGCTTTCATTACACCTGCGTATATGTATGTCATCGTGCTCGCAAGACTTATCGTGTTGGCACTTGCCGAACTTTTGGGCATTTACGGCTTGATACTTTCGGCGGTTCTTATTTTCTTGATGCTTTGTACGAAAAGAAGTTTTTCTGTGCCGTATATGTCGCCGCTTTTGCCGTTTAACAAAGAGGGTATGCGTGATTTTATTTTCTGTTGGCCGAAAAAGACGTTGGGAAGAAAAGAAAGGCTTTGATATTCAGTCATTTTAAAACGCAACCGAGAATAATTATATTTTGGTGATTATATATGTTGTTAACCAAAAAAACAAAATTTTCGGTTTCGGAATCGCAAATCAAAGAAGACGTTTTATCAAAAGACGGAATACTTTTGCTCAAAATCAACGTTAAATATCCCGATATCGTCTGTGCAAAAGACGATTGTTTGGCAAGGTACGCAAAGAAGTTTTATGCCGACGTGTCAAAAGCATTTGTTGATTTCGCGAAAACAGAACTGGCAAAACGCGCCTTGAATTCTTATAATACGGACAAAGACGGCTTTTTGCCCTATTCTGCGTTGATGAAGTATGACGTGACGTTGTTGAGTAAAGATTACCTTTCCGTAATGTTCGACTTGTCTGTTTCCGACGGGAAAGAGATTTTGTCGGTTGAAAAGAAAACGCAGGTTTGGGAAAGGAAAAACGGCACGAAATGTCGGTGTATTGATTTTCTAAATAAACAAGAAATCGACGACGTGGCGAAGCAAAGCGGAATAAAGCAAATTGATTCCGATTTGTTTGTATTGCGCGAGGATGGATTAGAGTTTTTTGTCAAAAAGGAAAATAAATACTTTTCCTTTCAGTTTTCAGACAAAGTCTGCAAACTGAAACAGACTGAGAGAAACGAAGTTATTTTTGACAAAAAACGAGCGTAGACTTACAAATGTAAGGTAGTCGAGTTTTTTGTCAAAGTCCTTGAAAATACAATAAAGAAATTGATATTCCTTATAAAAGAAATTAAACTTCAAATTTCAAATGAAGCTTGATTTTTCTCAATTATCTCTTTCAAGGACGTAAAGAACGAGTTTGTCCTCGGTCTGAAAGGAAAATAAATACTTTTCTTTGTATAAAAGGGTTGAAAAATAGCAAAAAACTATTTACTTTTTACGTAATTGTGATATAATGCGGTTAAGATGACTTTTAAAAGGAGTTAACTGATATTATGAAACAGATTCGTCTTGCTATTCTCGGTCAGGGCAGAAGCGGCCGCGATATTCACGGTCTTCATCTTAAAAAGGATACCGAACGTTTTAAGGTAGTTGCTGTTGTTGACCAAATGCCTATCCGTCGCGAAAGAGCGGCAGAAGAATTCGGCTGCGACGTTTATGCCGATTATCGCGAACTTTTCAACCGCGATGATATCGATATGGTTGTAAACGCTCTCCCCAGCGATTTGCACTTTGCGGTTACCAAAGACCTTCTCGAACACGGTTTCAACGTACTTTGCGAAAAACCCTTCGTTCCTACCGTAGAAGAATATGATATTCTTGTTTCCATCGCTGAAAGCAAGAACCTCAAACTCATCGTTTTCCAACAAAGTAGATTTGCTAACTACTTCCTCAAAGTTAAGGAAGTTATCGCGTCGGGCAAACTCGGCAGAATCGTACACATCGGTGTTCAATTCAACGGTTATGCAAGACGTTGGGACTGGCAATGCTGCCTCGATAAAAACGGCGGTAACCTTGCAAACACCGGTCCTCACCCGCTTGACCAAGCTCTTAACCTTCTCGACTACTATGACGGAATGCCCCAAGTATTCTGCCACATGGACAGATGTAACACCTTCGGCGATGCTGAGGACTACTGCAAACTCATCCTCAAAGCACCCGACAGACCTATCATCGACCTCGATATTTCTTCCTGTGATGCATACCCTGCATATACCTATAAGGTAGAAGGTACTCGCGGTACTCTTAAAGGCACTATGGCTCACATCGATTGGAAGTATTTCAAGGAAGAAGAAGCTCCCAAGCAAGAACTTATCCGCGAATCTCTCACTTCCGGCGAAGAAAAGTTCCCTGCATATTGCACAGAATCGCTCAAATGGTATGAAGAATCTTGGGACGGCGATCCCCAAGCACCTTTCATCGCAGCAGTTCAAACCTACTACGATCAAGTTTACGCGCTCCTTACCGAAGGCAGAGAACACGACATTAAACTCTTCCAAGTTCGTCAACAACTCGCTATTATCCGCGAAGCACACAGACAGAATTTCTAATTAAAACAACAAAAAAGACTCGTTTTTCGAAAGAAAAATGAGCCTTTTTCTTATTTATGCATAGAATAATAAAAGAATAGTTAAGAATAAAAACGGAGTGATTGATATGGAATACTTTGCAGGTGCAAACACAAGAAACGGCTTTGTTTCGGTTTTTGACGAATGTTTTAAAAACATAGAGCGTTTATATATTTTGAAGGGTTCAAGCGGTTGCGGAAAATCGACATTTATGAAAAAAGTCGCCGAAAGGGCTATTAAACACGGTTTTACGGTTGATTATATTTATTGCTCTGCCGATTATCAGTCGTTGGACGGAATAATTATACGCGAACTTAATATAGCAATCGCAGACGGCACGTCGCCTCATATTATGGACGTGAAATATCCCTGTGTTCGCGAAACGATAATAAATTTGGGGCAGTTTTGGAATGAATCGAAACTGTTGCCAAAAAGGGAAGAGATAATTGAACTCACAAATTCTAAAAGCGAATATTATAAAAACGCATATAAAAGCTTATCGGCGTTCGGTTCGGTTGAGGATATCAAAAAACAACTTTTGTCACGCGCGGTTATACGCGATAAAATGGATTCGATAGTTTTCCGTATTGTCGAACGGGTTTCGGGAAGTAAGGGCGAAACGAAAAAACTTTTTGCAACGGCGTTTACGTCAGAGGGCTTGAAAACGGCAAAAGTGTTTGATGACGTAAAAACCTTGTACCGCGTGAACGGCAATCTTTCGGATTTGTTTATGGTATCCTTTGTCCGCGCGATGAACGAAATCGGAACTTCGTGTATTATTTCCTATTCTCCAACCGATGCGACTTTGCCCGACGCGGTATATTTTGAAGAAACAAAAACGCTTGTGACAAGTCTTGCCTTGCCGCCTTGCAAGTCGGCAGTTGAAGAAAAAACGGTATCGACTTCAAGATTTACAAACAACGCTGTTCTCGCGTCTGTTCGCGCAAAACTGCGTGCGCTTGATAAACTTTCAAATGAACTGCTGTTTGAAGCGAAAACTCAACTGTCAAACGCAAAATCTATTCATAACGAAATTGAGAAAATTTATATTCCTGCTATGGATTTTAAATCGCTCGACGATTATACTTTTGCGTTAATTAACCGTATTTTTTCGGAATAAACGGAAGATTATTTCCATATATATCAATCGAGAGGAAGGTAGATATATATGGAAAACAATAAAAAAAGAAACCCGTCGGCAAACCAACAAAATCTATTTATTTGCGCGTTGATAGGAGGCGGAATTTCGTTCGCGGTTATGACGTTGACCGTGTTGCTGTTTCCGTTTGTTGCATTAAAACTCGGCGACCCGAATGCAATTGCCATACCTATATCATACATGTGCGCATTTATCGGTGCTTTGGTTGGAGGGTTTGTGTCCGCAAAGAAATGCGGAGATTTTATGATTCAAGTCGGCTTAATGTCTTCGGGCGTTACGATTTTGCCGATGGTTCTTATATCGTTTTTGATACCGGGAAGCGGTAATATTATATCCGCGTTAATTATTATCGCGATTATCGTTTGCGCATCTATGCTCGGCGCATATTCGGTGATGAAAATAAACGGAAGCCGAAAGCGTAACATGAAAAAGGTAATGAAACGCAGAGGTTAAATCCCGCACTTGATTTTAAACACTTTTCGTGATATAATATGAAAAAGAAAGGGGGGTGCGCGGTATGAAACTTTTTGAATCGGGCGAAATGTATCTCGAAACGATTTATGTTCTGTCCGAAAAAATGCCTATCGTTCGCGCTGTTGATATTTGCGAATATCGCGGTGTTTCAAAACCGAGCGTATCGCGTGCCGTCGGTAATTTGAAGCAAGGCGGATACATACTTTGCGGTGACGACGGCGGTTTAACTCTTACCGAAAAAGGCAAATCGGTTGCCGAAAAGATTTACGAACGTCATACGGTGCTTACGGAATATCTTGTTTCGCTCGGCGTTGATAAAGATGTCGCGTCGGAAGACGCTTGTAAAATAGAGCACGTTATAAGCGAAGAAACATTTGCTGCAATTAAAAATAAAACAAATTTGAAATAAAATTCAAAATAAGCTTATGTTAAACATAGGCTTATTTTTTGTTTGCAAAAGAAATTTTTTACCTTGTATATAAAAACGGCTTTTACATAAATTAAACGTGATGCAAAATCAAAATTCAAGGACAGGAAGCATGGAATGAACAGCAGAAGGTCAAAAAAGATTATTGCAGTATTAACGGCGGCAATACTATCGTTTGCAATATGTGCATCGTTTGTCGGAAACGTATCGGCAGTATCGGTCGAAAACGTTTCGGAGCTAATCCCCGGCGGAATGGCGTTCGGCGTGAAGTTCTTTACCGAGGGCGCATTGGTGTTGGGAACAACCGGTGTCGAAACCGCATCGGGTATGGTAACACCTGCGAAAGATGCAGGACTTCGTGCAGGTGACATCATTATCCGCGCAGGCGGAAGCGAGTTTGAATCGGCTAACGAGCTGATCTCCATTATATCGGGTTGCGCAGGCAAGCCGATAGTGGTTGCGTATATGCGCGACGGTGTCGAGGAAAAGGCGACCGTGAATCCCGCGCGTGACATCGAAAACGGCACATACCGTATCGGTGTGCTTGTGCGTGATTCAACGGCAGGAATCGGTACCGTGACGTTTATAGACCCCCAAACGCGCGATTTCGGAGGACTTGGACACGGGATATACGATTCCGAAACAGGAACACTTCTTCCGCTTGGGCGCGGAGCAGTGGTTCAGGTCGATATAAACGGAGTTCAAAAAAGCGAACGCAACTCTCCGGGTGCACTTAAAGGCAAATTCGGACGTGTTTCGATAGGCGAACTGTGGGATAATTGCGACGAGGGCGTGTTCGGGCGTTTGACCGAGATACCCGACACCGCGTATGAGCCTATGCCAATCGCATCGAGAGATGAACTGGCAGAAGGCAAGGCGAAAATACTGACAACACTTTCGGGAAATCAAATCGAGGAATATGAAATAGAAATAGAGCATATCTATTCGAAATCGGGTTCTACGAAAAATTTTCTTATTAAGGTTACCGACGACAGCCTTATAGAAAAGACCGGCGGTATTGTTCAGGGAATGAGCGGAAGTCCGATAATTAAAGACGGGAAAATTATCGGCGCGGTGACACACGTGCTTATCGACGACCCCCTGCACGGCTATGGGATATGTATCGAAAATATGCTCCACTCGGCATTTGATGTGGATATTGACGAAACGGAGTATCCTCTCGCGGCGTAATACGGCAACAGAAAAGACGGTATTGTGTGACACTATATCGTCTTTTTTTGTATTCGTCGCAAGTTGATTTTGAGTTTTGCCTATCGAAAGAACAGAAACGCCTATCAAATATGTGGGTGGCAAAGTGATAATTTTCGACAAAATGATAGAGAAAGCGATTAACATAGCCGAAAAGTGACATTCGACACAATTCGACAAAATGTTACAAATTTCGCATAGAATTTTGTGATTTTCGCGGTTTTTGTCGATAAAAAATGCATTAAATGACGAAAAATGTATTACGAAAGTTTGAATAAGAGACGGTTTTTTGAATAAAATCTATTGCTTATGGTGTATTTTCTGTGCTAAAATACTTTCACAGAAAATAAATATGCAAGGAGCAATAATAATATGGAAAAACCGAGGGTACTCGTAGCGGACTCGAACGCCGAGTTCAGAAATCAATGTGTCCAAAGTCTTAGAAGACTGGATATAGAAGTTGTCGCAGAAGCGGCAGATGGTCAGGAAGCATTTGCAAAGATGGTCAGAACTAAGCCTAATATTGTAATATCCGATCTTTATTTGGCTAAAATTGACGGCGTCGGGCTTATTCGTCATGCCAAGAAACAGCTTCCCGAAGACTTTCCCGCGTTCATCATGCTTGCGTCGTTCACAAGCCAAAACCTGTTTGAAGAATGTTGCGAAGCAGGTGCGGCATACTGTATGCTCAAACCTATCGACTTTAACACTCTCGCCGACAGAATCAGACGTCTTGCCGATAAAACAAGAAGACGCGGTACGGCAAAAGTTCCCAACCGTGAGGAAAGCGATTTGGAAGCACAGGTTACGAAAATAATCCACCAGATAGGCGTACCTGCACATATTAAAGGATATCAGTATCTTCGTACCGCGATTATTATGGCGATAAACGATAACGAGGTTATCAACTCGGTGACGAAAATACTTTATCCGTCGGTTGCGAAACAGTACAGCACAACAAGTTCGCGCGTAGAACGTGCCATTCGCCATGCTATTGAGGTTGCTTGGGACAGAGGCGACCTTGACGTTCTTAATTCGTTTTTCGGTTATACCGTTCAAAATTCACGCGGAAAGCCGACTAATTCGGAATTTATCGCGATGATAGCCGATAATTTAAGATTGAAAAATAAACAGTTCGCTACGGTTTGATTCTTTTGTTTTTTTAGAAAAAACGTGTAAAAAATCAAGAGGAAACGAAAGTGCCGCATACTAAACATGTCTAACAAGGTCAATAGGGGAGCATTGGTTCGAAAATCTTAAAATAATTTTGACGATGCAATATCAAAGTTACAAAAACAGGACTAAAAAAAGCGTTTGCTATAATCACAGCAAACGCTTTTTTTCTGTTATTCCAAACCTGCTTTTAGCTTTTCGGCTCTGTCGGCGGAGATGAGCGCGTCAACCATATCGTCCATTCTGCCGTTTAGGAAGTTTTCGAGCGAGTGGATAGTAAAACCGATTCTATGGTCGGTGATTCTACCCTGCGGATAGTTATAGGTACGGATTCTTTCGCTTCTGTCGCCCGTACCGACTTGCGAACGGCGTTCACTTGCGACCGCCTGTTCTTTTTCGCGGTTATACATATCGGCAAGACGGCTCTTCATTATCTTCAACGCCTTGTCCTTATTCTTAATCTGCGAACGTTCGTCTTGACAGTCAACGGTGATGCCCGTCGGGATATGGATAATTCTTACCGCCGATTCGGTTTTATTAACGTGCTGACCGCCCGCGCCTGCCGAACGGTGACGGGTAATTTCGAGTTCGTCCATATTCAACTCAAAATCGACATCTTCAACCTCGGGAAGCACCGCAACGGTTGCGGTCGAAGTTTGGATTCTGCCCTGCGCTTCGGTTTCGGGAACGCGTTGAACGCGGTGAACACCGCTTTCGAACTTAAAGCGCGAATACGCGCCCTCGCCCTCAACCATAAACGAAACTTCCTTGAAACCGCCGAGTTCGGTTTCGTTCGCATTCAAAAGTTCAACCTTAAATCCCGACGATTCGGCATACATCGTGTACATACGGTAAAGCACCGCCGCAAAGAGAGATGCTTCTTCCCCGCCTGCACCGCCGCGGATTTCGATGATAACGTTTTTATCGTCGTTGGGGTCTTTCGGGAGAAGTAATATACGTAGTTCGTCCATAAGCGGTTCTAACTTGGAACGCGCGTCGTTTTTCTGTTCTTCGGCGAGTGCGCGAAGTTCGGCATCGTCTTCGATGGACAAAATTTCCTCTGCATCGGCAATATCGCTTTCCGCGGACTTGTATTCGCGGTACTTTTCAACTATCGGAAGGAGGTTCTTATACTCCTTCATATATTTTTTATAACCCTCGATATCGTTCATAACCTCGGGAGAAGAAAGATTTTCTTCGATTTCGAGATATCTTTTTTCAATTTGTGCGAGTTTATCAAGCATAGTTTTGCCTCCGCAGTTATATAAATGCATTAGTTAAAGTTTAAGGAGAGATTGTTTATGACTCAGGAATACGGTTACGAAGGCAAATTACTCAAAACCGAGCGCAACCGCCGTTATACACAAAATATCGATTCGCTTGAATCGGCCATGGATTCGGGAATCATTTTAGAAGGTATCAGTTACCTTTGCGACCACGACAGACATCTTCACGTTAAAATCGGTGATTTCGACGGAATCATACCGCGAAACGAATGTGTCTATACCGCAAAAGGACTTCCCGAAAAGGACATTGCGATAATTTCACGCGTCGGCAAGCCGATTTGCTTTAAAATCATCGGTATTGAACGCGATTCTTGCGGCGAACCAAGGATAATCTGCTCTCGCCGAGATGCACAGCGCGACTGTATGCGCGATAAAATCAGCCGTCTTTCGACGGGCGACGTTATCGAAGCGCGTATCACACGTCTTGACCCGTTCGGCGCGTTTTGCGACATCGGGTGCGGTATAATTTCGCTTTTGCCGATTGACTGCATGTCGGTTTCACGCATTTCACACCCTCGCGACCGATTCAGAAACGGTCAGGTCATTCGGGCAGTTGTTAAAAACACGTCGGACGAATTCGGCAGAATAACACTCACCCACCGAGAACTTTTAGGCACGTGGGAAGAAAACGCCGCCAAATTTACATCGGGGCAGACCGCCGCAGGTATCGTTCGTTCTATCGAAGATTACGGCGTGTTCGTCGAACTCGCGCCCAACCTTGCAGGACTTGCGGAAATACGTCCCGACGTTCAGGTCGGTCAAAGCGCCGCAGTATTTATCAAAAACATCATTCCCGACAGAATGAAAGTCAAACTCGCGATAATCGATTGCAGCGACAGGGAAATCTCTATCCCCGATTACGAATATCCCGAAGTCGACCACATCGACCATTGGAAATACTCTCCCGACGGGTGTGAAAAACTTATCGAGAGTGTATTTAACGAATAGCAAATGAATGGGCTATAAGCCGATTTTCATTGAGAGCGTAGCGATTAGTACATAAAGTCAAATTCTATATCGTAAATAGAAACCGTGTCGCCCTCTTGGATGCCTGCGTCTTCGAGCGCTTGGATAACACCCTTATCGCGCAAAACACGTTGGAAGAACTGCAACGACTCATAATCGTCAAAGTTGATATCGTTACACAAACGTATAAGCCATTCGCCCGTAACGACGTAAACGCCGTCAACAACTTCGACCGATACAGACATATCGGTTTCCTTAGGAATTTCGACGTATTCTTCTTCGTAATAGGTCATCGGAGGAAGCGATTGCAATTTCCGAGAAACCGCATTCATCAAATCGCCGACGCCCTCGCTCAAACCGCCTGCAATAAGAAACAACTCGCAACCCTGTTCTTCGGCATATTTCTTAACGCGTTCCAAATGTTCGTCGGTATAACCCAAGTCAATCTTGTTTGCAACGAGAATTTGGGGACGTGAAGCGAGTTCAGGACTGTATTTTTCGAGTTCGGAGTTAATCTTTATGATATCTTCAAGAGGGTCTTCGCGTTCACTTGCCGAGATATCAAAAACATGAAGTATAAGACGGCATCTGTCGATATGGCGAAGGAAATCGTGTCCCAATCCCAATCCGTCGGATGCGCCCTCGATAAGTCCGGGGATATCCGCCATAACGAAACTTTTTTCATAAACCGTTACGACACCCAAATTCGGCGCAAGTGTCGTAAAGTGATAATTTGCAATTTTAGGACGCGCGGCGGTGACTTCCGAAAGAAGCGTCGATTTACCAACATTCGGAAAACCGACCAAGCCCACGTCAGCAAGCATTTTTAATTCAAGTGTTATATTGCGTTCAACGCCCTTTGTGCCGCTTTTCGCAAAGCGAGGCACTTGGCGTGTAGGTGTTGCAAAATGGGTGTTGCCCCAACCGCCTCGACCGCCTTTCGCGGCAATAAACGGCAAACCGTCGGACATATCGTGAATAACAAGTCCGCTTTCGGGGTCACGAAGCACCGTTCCGGGAGGCACGGGGATAACCAAATCCTCCGCGCTTTTGCCGTAAAACTTCTTCGCCATACCATCGCCGCCGTTTGCGGCAACGAACTTACGACGGTATTTAAAGTTAAGAAGGGTGTTTTCCCCCTCGTCAACTACAAAAACGACGTTTCCGCCTCGTCCGCCGTCACCGCCGTCGGGACCGCCCTTGGCAACATACTTTTCGCGTCGGAACGAAACGCAGCCGTTTCCGCCGTCGCCTGCTTTTATATATATTGTAACTTTATCAATAAACACGGCAAAATCCTCCTTTTACGTTTTAGGATTTCCAAAACAAAACCAAATAAAACAAAAAAGAGTAGTCAGGTTTTAATACCCGACTGCTCTTTTTATCTCAAAACTAGTCTGCGTTAACAGCGTATACGCTGACTTTCTTTCTTCCGCCTGCCATCGGTTCGAACTTAACCTTACCGTCGATGAGGGCGAAAAGGGTGTCATCGGAGCCACGGCCGACGTTGTTGCCGGGATGGATCTTGGTGCCTCTTTGACGCATAAGAATGTTGCCGGCAGTTACAAACTGACCGTCTTGTCTTTTAACGCCAAGGCGCTTAGACTCACTATCACGACCGTTCTTGGTAGAACCTACACCTTTTTTATGTGCAAAGAACTGAATAGACAATCTGAGCATGGTTATTAGCTCCTTTCGATAAATTTACTTTACCCGAACATTCTTCGGGTAATCACTAACAAGGGCTTCCAACTCGCGTTTTAACCCTTCAATAAGAATACATCCGCGTTCATCCTCGGTTTCGAGTTTGAATTCAATATTCACACTTGCTTCCTCGACGCTGACCGTCGAAGGAATACCAAAACCGTCACTGATATTGTTAATCGTGAGCATTGTCATAGCGCTAACTGCCGCGCAAACAATATCGCTTCCCGATTCTGCATAACCGGAATGACCGCTGATGCGAAAACCAACTGTTTTTCCGTTCGATTTAAAAAACGAAGCGGTGATCATCTCTTATTTCGAGATGCTGAGGATTTGAAGCTTGGTATAGGGTTGTCTATGACCGATATGCTTCTTGGAATCCTTTTTAGGCTTGTACTTGATTACATGAATCTTCTTGCCCTTGCCGTTCTTAACGACACTTGCGGTAACGGTAGCGTCAACGGTAGGAGTACCTGCAACAAAACCGTTATCATCGGCGATAGCAAGAACCTTAGGGAAGGTATAGGTTTCGCCTTCTTCGATACCGAGCTTTTCAACAAAGATGATATCGCCTTCGCTAACCTTGTATTGCTTTCCGCCTGTTTCCACGATTGCAAACATTTGTAAGCACCAATTCCTTTCGTTAGACTCGCTGCTTAGTGGGTGTGCATAAACGCAACTTTAAAACCCCATACATGCGGCAAATGGCAGTATAGCACAATAATCTTTATTTGTCAAGGGTTTTAGCGCAATTTATTCTCCATCAGCGACAAATATCCTTAATGCGACGATGTTTCGCGCCTATAAAAACAGCCGTAGGGTTCGACCTACGGCTGCTTTGCTATATTTTTAATTAAACAATGTAAGTACCAAACGCGATTCTCTTAACGAGCAAATAGTCGGTAGAATCGATGATTTTGTCGGCATTTACGTCAGCGCGCAAGGTTTCGTCTTCGGAGAGTTCATAAGTATTGAAGCATGCGCGTTTTACGAGCAAGTAGTCAACAGAGTCAACTATTTTGTCATCATTCACGTCGCCTACGAGGTAATCGGGTTTTTCTTCTTCAACAGGTTCGCCTTCGTAAACTTCAACTTCGGTTACGAACGCCCAAGCTGTACCAGAAACAATGCGGAATTGAACGTATCTTGCTTCAACGCTCTTATCAAGCGAAACGGTTGCAGCGATAACACTGACAGAGGAATCGTCGGTGGGAACAACAGAACCTGCTTCGGTCCAAGTGCTGTTATCGGTAGAAACGTAAACCGAAACAGATGCGGGTGCATAAATACCCACCGAAGAGTTAAACGAAGATGCAACTTGCGCTACGAACGTATCAACAGCATAAACGTCGCCGAGGTCAACGGTAACGGAAGCGTAACCTACTGCCTCATAGTCGGGGCTGTTTTTGTTGAAGCCGACGAATGCGGAATCGGTATACTTCGCATCGGAAGGTGCATTTTTACCGTTGGTAAGAGTTTTGCCGTTTTCATCGGGGTACATAACGCTTGTGCCGTCGGAATAGATACCCGTGGTTTCATATTTCTTGTTAAGCGCGAGGTTTTCTTTGATTTCCGTATCGGAATTATCTTCGGAATCATCAATTGTTCTTGAAGGAACAGTAACATATGCAGCAGGAGAAATCTTGCCGTTTGCAACGTCAACGCCGTTCAAGTAGATCTTGTCGCCAACTTGAACTGTGGAGAGGAGTTTGTAGTTATAAGCGCTGCCGTAAACGGAATTATCGTAAGAATCGCCTTCCCAACTGTGAACTGCAATAAGAATTTCGCCGGTTGCGAGAGTGATCGCGGGGGTAGATGTACCGGTTCCGCTGGTGATACTCTTGACGATATAACTCGAAGTTGCGCTATCCCATTTAGCGATAACGTTACGTGTATAAGCGATATTGCCGTTAGAAGGGCTGACTGTGCCGAATGCAGGAGTGAAAATATGAGTGTCGCCTGCGGTGATGGATTGGTTGATGCCGTTTATATAAACGCCGTTTTGAACGGTTGCATCAGAATTTGCAACAACAACTTCGTCAAGCCAGATATGGTCACCCGAACCGGGAGCGATGTTAAACTTAACGTAACGTTCACCGATATTGTAATCAGCGCGTGCATTGATGTAATAGGTTACCCAATCGCCGGCGTGCGCTATCGCGTTAACGGTCGTACTTGCAGCAACTTCGGTATAGTCGGCGCCGTCTTTGGAAACCGAAACCATAACTTCGGAGG
>JAGBUH010000159.1 GCA_017630915.1 Clostridia bacterium | reverse complement strand
CCGACACGTCACCTGTGTTATAACAGTTTGTTATTGTTCCGTCGCTATGACCCGCAATGCCGCCTGCATAAGCAGGGGAAGAAGAAGCAGACACGTCACCTGTGTTATAACAGTTTGTTATTGTTCCATAGTTTTTCCCCGCAATGCCGCCTGCATAGGCATGGGATTTGGAAGATGTAGCCGACACGTTGCCTGTGTTATAACAGTTTTCTGTTGTTTCACAATAGTTATACCCCGCAATGCCGCCTGCATAGGCATAGGAAGAGGAAGATGTAGCCGACACTTTGCCTGTGTTATAACAGTTTGTTATTGTTCCGTAGTCGTTATACCCTGCAATGCCGCCTGCATAGGCATGGGAATTGGGAGATGTAGCCGACACATTACCGTCTATCATACCGAGGTTTTTGATTGTACCTTTATTATATCCAATAAGACCTGCGTAAATGGTAGTATCGGTTTCGATATTCACATAAAGATTCTTAATAACGTGACCGTCGCCGTCAAAAGTGCCGGTGAAAGGATAGTTTTTCATACCAATCGGCACAAAACCTGCGCCGTCGTTGTAAAAATCGCCGCCTTCTTCGAAATCCGAATCATCAAATTCGATGTCCGCAATCAACTTAAAACTCGCGTCAAAATAATAACGCACGTTGTTAAGTTGTGTTTTGTTCGCGATAAGGTAAGGGTTGCCCTCTGTTCCGTCACCGCCTGCAAATTCGCCAACTGTTGCAAAGACCGATAACGAACCCATAGGCAACACAGAAATAACCATCACCGCAACAAGCAACATCGCGAATAACTTTTGTAGTTTATTGCTTAATTTCATAAAAGCCTCCTAAAAGATTGAATGGAAAAACGCTTTCTTATGTTTCCATAATATCATATACGTTATAAAAATTCAAGTCTTTTCATAAGAAACAAAAAAGAAGTCCCTCAAACGAGGAACTTCTTTTTTATTAACTTATACTTTATAAGTACCGAAAGCAATACGTTTTACGAGCAAGTAGTCGGTAGAATCGATGGTTTTGTCGGTGTTTACGTCAGCGCGCATTTCTTCTTGTGCGTTGAGGTCATAGGTATTGAAGCAAGCGCGTTTTACGAGCAAGTAGTCAACCGAATCAACCTTGCCGTCGTCGTTTACGTCACCGAGGGTATAGGTGTTTTCATCGCCGTAAACAGCAACTTCGGAAACCATAATCCAGTTATGGTCTTTGCTGTCGAAACGGAATTGAACGTATCTGCCGAACACACCTCTATCGAGGGTGACAATACCTGCAACGTTGCTGACAGCGTTGCTGTCTTTAATCTTAACAGAACCTGCTTCGGTCCAGGTCTTGTTATCGTCAGAAACGTAAACAGCCATGTCGCTGGGTGCGTAAACACCTGCGTCGCCGTTGAATTTCGAAGCAAAGTATGCAACGAAGGTTTCGAGGCGATAGGTCTTGCCGAGGTCAACAGTGATGTAGATATAACCGTCATTCTTATAGTCTTCGGTGTTCTTGTTGAAGCCGACAAATGCTGCATCGTCGTATTTTGCATCTTCGGGAGCGAGGGCACCGTCGGTCAAGGTCTTTCCGTTTTCGTCGGGATAGGGGATTTCGTTGTTATACGAATAGGGCGCGGAAGTAACGTAGGATTTGCCTTTTGCGAGGTTGTTAAGAGTGGTAGTGGTTGCGGGGATAACTTCAAACTTAACAGAACCGCCGCAAACGGTACAGGTTTGTTCCTTCAAGCCGGATTTCATCGGGGTTGCATCATAAACGATTGCCCATTCGCCGGGGGTGTGGTCTTTTGCGGGTGCAACGACTGTTTCACAAACGCTGCATACTTGGGATTTATCACAAGTGGGATTGGAAGACACTTTGTGAGTGTGAGCGATAGTGATGTGAGGTGCAATAGAATCGAGTTTCTTACCGGAAACGTCAACACCATTCATCACGAGAACGTCGCCTGCTTTTGCGTTGCTGACGTTATAGTAGTTTCTTTGGCTGCCGATAACGGGGTTTTCGGAGGTTTCATAGATATCCCATTGGTGAGCGGCAATCATAATTTGATTCGATGCGAGGGTTACGGAAGCATCTGCCGAACCGTTACCGCCACCTACCGATTTAACAACGTAAGCGTTCTTGTCGGAATTCCATTCGGCGATGAGCCAGCTTGCCCACTTGATGTTTGCGTTGGTAACGTTGATGGTTCCGAAATCGGGGGTGTAGATTTGGGTGTTACCTGCTACGATTGCGCTATTGAATCCGTTGACGTATGCGCTGTCTTCTGCGGCTTCTTTTCCGACAGAACGGATAACTTCAACTTCGTCGATCCAAATGTGAGTATCGGAGGGTTTGATAGCAAATTTGACGTATCTTGCTTCGATAACCTGTTCGGAAACGATTTCGAGAACGAAAGTGTCCCAGTTATCTGTTTTGCTCATTGCATTGGGTTTAGCGGTCATGCCGATTTCTTTCCAACTGTCTCCGTCGTCAGAAACGAAAACGACCATATCTTTGAGAGGAGAAATTCCCCACATTCCCGATGCGGAATAAACACGGAATTTATCCATTTCGGTCTTGCTGCCGAGGTCAACGGTGATATAAGTGTAGTTGGGATGCATGGTGCCCCAACCTGCATAACCTTCGCTGTCACCCACAACAGAACCCTTGTTGCCGTCGGTGAGGCGTTTGCCGTCGTCTTTATACTTGTCGGTTCTTTCGGTTGCGGTAGTGGTGTAAGTCTTGTTGAGAGAAACAATCTTTTCGGTGCAACGGTTGCTGAGTGCTTGCGAAAGTTCAATTACAAGTGCTTCGATTTGAGCGGTCGATGCGGAGGAGTTGATGAGTTGAGTGCCCTTGTTACAGAGTTCGCGAATCTTTGAAATAGTTTCGGAAGAATAATCTGCGATAGAAATGTTCTTCGCGCTGTTGATAAGAGTTTGAATATCGCTCGCGTCACCTGCTTTAACTGTAACGGTTACGGGTTCGGAGTAAGCGACGAATGTGCCGCCGGTGGGGGTGGAAGTCTTGTAACCGAAGATGACCTTTGCGGTACCGATTGCCTTTGCCGCTAACTGACCGTTTTCGGAAGAAACGTATTCTTCGCCTTCAATAACGCTGAATACGAGGTCTTTCAACGGAATGAGGTTCTTTTTGTTGCCGTAGGTAACCGAATACACACCGCCGCCGGAATAGATTTGACCGGGGATAAGTTCGATGGTATCTGCTTCAAGGTATTTGGTTACGTTGGTTACCCATTGCATATCGTCGGTGGTAACACCGTCGCAACCCGAGAAGAAACCTGCATCGTTGTTGCTGTAAGAATAGGTCCAAGGCCAAACGGTCATACCTCTGTCGGTTGCGTAGGTGGTAAAGAGGTTACCTTCGGAAGCAACAATGTATCTTGCAGGGTTGATTGTACTGTTAACTGCTTGTGCAGAGGAGAGATAGGTGTGAAGACCTAAAAGCGCTTTTTCGGGAGTGGTTGCATCGGATACGCTCGAAAGGAGGTAACCGGTGGACATACCGGGACAGCTTTCCTGCATCTTCGTCAAAAGACTGTAATTGAAGGAGATACAGTCAACAAGATATTCCATCTTGTAATCTTTAAGAAGCTGTGCGGTGGTGGTTACGTTAGAGAAGGTGTTACCCTTGTATTCAATAAAGATCTTGCAGTCTTTGTCTTGGAAGTAGTCACAAATTTCTTTAAGAGTGGGAACCTTTTCGGTGGTTGCTTTACCGTTTTTGTCAAGAATGTAGTAGGATTTAACTTCCGCAAGTGTCATCTGACCGACGGTGAGCGAACCGGTGTAGGTAGTAGTACGGGTAAGGGTGGAGTCGTGCATGATGATGACGTGACCGTCTTTGGTGATGTCGACGTCAACTTCAAATACGTCTGCGCCGTTTTCGTACGCTTTGATATAACCCGACAAAGTATTTTCGGGTGCTTGGGAGGGGTTACCTCTGTGACCGATCATAACGGGGGTGCGGGTCATTGCGTTGGGAACGATGTGCTTGTTAACGGTGTGAGCGAAATCGACCGCGCTGTTGGAAAGAAAACCGTTTACACCTGCGGTAGCCGCGGTGATAGATTCGTTAATGAACTGCTGCGAGTTGGGTTCGCTGTTCGAATTCGCCCAAACTGCAACGGCGTATTCCTGAATTTCCATTACAAGTTCTTTTGTAATGTACTTAACGTCGATAAGGCAGAAAGTAGCGGGAGCCGAACGGACTGCAACACGGATTGCGTGTTCGGAAGAATAATTGTTGGGATTAAGAATAAGACCTGTACGTACAAGACTCTTTGAACTGCGAATCGATTTAAGATATTCCGCTTTGTCGGCAACGACGTTAATATCCGAAAAATCGGTTGCGTTGATCGCATTCAAAAGGTTGGTTACGTCGGTCGTACTGCTAACGTAGAAGGTCGGGATGATCTGCTTTGTACGGCATTTTTCGAGGAAAGCGGTGAGGTTGGAAACCTTGCTTACAGCGATACATACGCTTCCTGCGACGTTTGCATTGTTAATATCCGATTCGGAAGAAAGACGTTCAACGTTTGCGATGGGGTTGATGGTGTTAAGTGCTTCGCGGTCGTTGTTAACGAGTTTGAGTTTTTTTGCTTCTTGGGTTACTGCCGAACCCTGAATGGTAACCTTAACGCTCGAAACTGCGAGAGTACCGCCGTTCATGGTGATACCGAGATAACCCTTGGAAAGTTTGTTTTTAACCTTCGAGTTAACGGTGGTTTGATCAGCAAAAATAACTTGGTCGTTGTTTATGTAGTAGCCGTAACCGTTGTTTGCTTTTATGGTGTAGTTACGGAAAGCGTCGGTAAGTACGGGGTATTCACCGGAAACGGTGGTGACGTAACTCCAACCCGAAGAATTGCTTTCTGCAAATTCCAAACCGTTACTTGCGGTGGTGTTGTTACGGATTGCAAATTGATAGTAGTTGGAACCGCCTGAACGGGCGCTTGCGCGGTACATAAGCGAGAACCAACGGGAGTTGTCGTTTGCTTTGACAACTTTTGCATTCATAGTAAAGCCGTAGTTGCCGAAATCACCGAGCCAAGAGGGAAGAAATGCATAAGCATTACCGCCGCCGGTGATCAAAAGGTCGCCGCCCGAGAAGGAGTAAGAGGACGAAGCGGAGGGGAGTGACCAACCTGCATTTTGAAGCGCGGAAACGCTCGAATAGTTGGACATATCTGCTTCATAAAGAACATATTCGGTGTCGCCTGCATTTTTTGCAACAACGTATATGGTCTTGCTCTTGCTGCCGCTTGTAGCGGTGAGTTTAGTTACGCCCTTTGCAGAGGGGGTGTAGGTGGTGATGGTAGAACCCGAGGAGTTTTTCCAAGTAATACCCGAGGTAGCCGAAGAATCGCCGTCAAAAACAACGGAATAGTTCGACAAAGTGATTGTTGTGCCTGCGGCTACCGCAATAGCGGGTGACGCATTCGAGATGATGACTGCCGCCGCTACGTTGGTTACCGCAAAAACGGTAAACATCGAGAGCAACATCGCCAAAGTGAGCAGAATACTCAAAAATCTTTTCATGACATTCTCCTTTATATTTATCTTTTTATGAATAAGATAGGATTTAATTATTGTACAAAAAAATTAACAGATTGTCAATATTATTGCACGATATTATTATGCGATTTTTACAAAAAAAGTTTTTCTGCAAAAAAACACCGCAACGTTATAATACAATGTTGCGGCGTTTGTTTGTCGGATACAATATCATGGCAACTATTTGTCTAACAATTTACAAATAGAACGTATGTGTTGACAGAAAACGCCGTTTGTGCTATTATTAAACTGCATTTATATACGAAAGGACGATTATTTTGAGGCGTTCAAGATACATATCTTTTATTCTCGCGTTGCTTTTATTGATAACGGCGGCGGTGTTTCCGATGAATTCGTCGGCTTCGGTTGATTTATCGGGTAAGAACATTACTACCGTTCAAAAATATTTTGTAAGAACTATCGGTTCGCTTGCACGCGCCGATTATTACCAAACCGACGTGCTTGCGTCTGTCACACTCGCACAAGCAATTTACGAAAGCGGTTGGGGCAGATATTCGCTCCCCGTCGGCGGTCACAATCTTTTCGGTATCAAGGCGTTTCACACTTGGGGCGGTAAGGTTTACGACCAAAGCACTTCAACTCTTTATGCCTCGTATGACGATTTTCTTGTTTCGGCAGGTATCAGCCACGTAAATAGCGTATCGGCTTGGCGCGCTCACGAAAACTGGGCGGAAAGTGTTGGCGTTCACAGCGCACTTTTCCGTGAAGAATCTAAATATGCCGCGGTTGTCGGCGAAAAGGATTATAAAACCTGTGCGCAAGCTATCGTTAATGCGGGATATTGCGGTGACTACGGTTACGTAGACATGGTTTGTAATCTTATCGAGCAATACGGTCTTACCGAATACGACAACCTCACTCCCGACGAAGACGGAATCGTCGCGGTGACGACTACTCCCGAACAAAAATCGCTCGAAATCGGCGAAACCTATACCATTTCTCTTGCATATTACCCGTCGGACAAAACTCCGTCAAGCTTAACTTGGAAAAGCGACAAGCCGGAAGTTGCGACGGTTGACCAAAACGGTTGTGTCACCGCTGTTGCGCACGGTACAACGCTTGTCACCGCGACGCTTAAAAACGGCAGGGAAGCGGCGTGTATAATTCACGTCGATTGCAACGCGACGGTAATCGATACCGACATGACGGTTTACAGTTCGGCGTCAAAAAACTCATCGTCGAAAGGGTTGGTATATCAAGGTACTTCGATAAAAGTGCTTGAAGACCAGATTTATATCGATTCAAACGGCTACAAGTTCTATAAAATCAGCGCATACAAAAGCACAGGCGCTTTAATCGAGGGTTATGCGCTAACTACTAACATCTATCTAAACAAGCGAAACGTATCGCTTATTTCGGTTATCAAAGACGATTTGACGTTAAAGGTGAACGATAAATATACCGTGAAAACGGTTGTCGCACCTTCTGATGCGGTTGACGTGAAATTGACTTGGACAAGCAGTAATACTTCGGTTGCAACGGTTGACCAAAACGGCGTTATCACCGCAAAATCGCTCGGTAACGCGGTTATTACGGCAAAAGCCGACGGCGGTGCAACGCGAAAAATTTCGTTAACTGTTGCTAATGCTTATCGAGAATATGACGCTTTGGTAAACGCGTATGATGCGTTGACAATACGTTCTCAACCAAATTCTTCGTCAGCGCGTGTGGGAACTTTGCCGTACTTGGCTAATGTTAAGGTTATCGGTGAACCCGACGGCACATGGTTTAAGGTAAGCGGTAAAGATTCAAACGGAAAAATCATTAACGGATACACAAGTTCTTCATATCTGTACATTATCAAAGACGGATATACGGTGACCTACGGTGACGCGCCCGAAAACGTTACGGTTTATAAGAACACGAACACATCATCAACTTCCTACGGAAAATTGCGTTCGGGCAGTAAGTACGCTGTCGTAGATAATGCCGACGGCGATTGGAAATATATTATCGGCGTTAATACAAGCGGAAATGCGGTTGTAGGTTATGCAATGGTAAGCAGTTCCTTGGGCGGCAATACTGGCTCGGAAAACGGAACGGGTTCCGGCAACGAAAACCCAAATCCCGAAGAAACCGAAACTAATTATTACGGCAGAACAACAAGCGATCTTTTCGTAAGAAGCGGTGCAGGAACGGGTTATACCGCCGTCGGTCAGCTTGCTCTCGGTGCGCAGATAGTTATTACCGGCGATGCGGTTGACGGTTGGTACAAAGTAAGCGGAACCGGTTTTGACGGAACTAAACTTTCGGGATATTCCTCGGCGGAATTTATCGAGGTGTTGTATTCGGGAACCGTAAATGCTACTCAACTTAACGTGCGTGAAACTCCCGTTTCGGGCGCGGTTGTACATCAGTTTAATAAAGGTGATAGCGTCGTTATTGTCGGTGATGCGGTTGACGGTTGGTATTCCGTGGAAACAAAAGACGGAACGGTTAAGGGATATTGTTCCGCTGAATACATAACCGTAAACGGTGTTTATGAAGTTCCCGAGGGAAGCGAACCGCAATTCTCGATAAACAACTCGAAACTGACCATCACTAACGGCATACTTAACGGTGTTACCCATAAAACCAAGGTTGCCGATTTGTTAAAATCGTTTAGCGGTACGGTTGAAGTGACCGATGCTTCGGGCAATGTGCTTTCGGGAGAAAGTTTTGCAGGCACAGGTTGTAAATTGCGCGTCACCGAGAACGGAAAATCCTATTATGCGGCAACGTTGCTTGTTAAGGGTGATGTAAGCGGTGACGGAAAAATTGATTCGCAGGATTACCTTTTGATAAAACGTCATCTTATGAAGAATTATCAACTCAAAGATGTGTATTATACGGCAGGTTTGTTAAGCGGTGAAAACGAAATGAAGGTAACCGATTACATTCTTGTAAAACGTGTTTGCTTTGGTACATATACAATAAAATAAGCATACAAAAACTTCCGCAGAGGATAACCCCTGCGGAAGTTTTGTTATGTGGATTTAACTTATTATTAACGCGGTTTATGCAATATAAGTGCCGAACGCGATTCTCTTAACGAGCAGGTAGTCGGCGGAGTTGATATCGTCGTCGCCGTTTATGTCGGCAACCGCTCTTTCGTCATCATCAAGATTGTAAGTGCCGAAGCAAGCACGCTTTACGAAGAGATAGTCGAGAGAGGTTACTTCGCCGTCTTGATTGAGGTCACCCAAACCCTTGATTGTCATACATTCGGAAACAAGCTCGGTTCCGTCAGAATAGGTGACAACACAAGCATAAGTGCCGGATTTACGTAAAGAGAGTTTCTTTTCGGTTTCGCCTTCGATAGCATCTCCCAAATAGGAAGCTTCTTTTGTAACCTTAACCGTTATTTCGGTAGTGTAAGCGTAGAAGTAGAAATAATATTCTTGTGTTTTGGGAGAAACGAAGGTGTAGGTTCCGTCGTCATTCGCTTCTAAATATATGTCTTCGCCTTGCCATTGCATTGCGATAAACGCGTCGTGAATAATCTCTTCACTCGGTTCAAACGTAAGCACGTGTCCCTTTTCGACGGTCATTATGAACAAATCGAGTTCATATTCGGTTGGTTCGTCTTCGTATTCATAGTAATCATAAAGAGCAGGGGTCCATGCCTGAGTTTCGCTGTCATAAACAGCAGGAGATTCTTCGTTTATAATTGCGACGCCTTCATCGGTGACAACACTTTTTTCAACGGTGGCGTTATACCATTGATACTTCATACCGTCTTCGACTATATTCACTTCAACAGACGGCTTTTGCAAGGTGGGTTGCTCGATAATTTCGGGAATCATGGAAAGAACCGCGGATTTCAAAACCATGCAAGCAGGGAATCTTGCTTCGCAGTAATAGCTTGCGCCAAGCTCGAATTCTTTAAGATTGCTGTCTTTTTCGTCTTCAAGTGTTACAATTCTTTCCGAAAGAATGCTCGCCGAAAGGGTGATATCGCCCTCATCGCGTGTGCCGAAAGAAACACTGTAATTGCCGGACGTTGGAATCTCGAAAATAAATTCGTCGTCGTTCATATCGCAAAAATGCCATTCGCCGTTATTTTCATCTTCGCTTCTGTAAAGGAATATTTGGGAATATTCTACGTTAGCATCTGTTTCGAACTTGATAACGTCGCCCGCTTCGAGCATTGTTTCGAAGAATGAAATTTCACGGTATCCGACTTCTTCTTCGAAATAATATTCAACACCGTTCCATACGCCGTTTTCGCTATCATAAGCAGAAAATACGCCTTCTGTACCTTCGGTGCACCACGCTCTTGCATCGGTAATCGGGGTTGCAATTTCATCAAAACGATACCACTGATAGTCTGCGTCGTCGGGATAAGTTACACTAAATTCGCGTGAAACAATATCGGGTTGGCTTAAAACGTGGGGCATAACGAGGAACGAAGCGGATTTAAGAGTAAAACCGTTGTTGTAGGTGGCGATACAGTAATAGTAGTTGCCCAATACAGGTGCACTCGGTTCGTTACCGGTTTCGCCTTCAAGCAATACATCTTCTTCGTAAGTGCGGATACATGCGGATACCTTAGAATCTCTATCGGGGGTGTAAATCGTTACCTTATAAGTTTCGTCGGCATCGACATCGAATACGCCGATATTGCCTACCAAAGAAAATGCGGGAGAACCGACAAAATCGTATTTAGAGTCGGAAATTACGATTTCTTCAACCTCGGGACCGACGTCAATTAAAAGACGATCGCCTTCTTTGAGTGCCACTTCGAATATGAAAAGCTCGTGCAAACCTGCACCGTCTCCGCCGATAACGGGACCGCTCCAAAGATTGGTTTCGGCATCGTATGACGAAAAAACGCTATTTTCACAGCTTGCACATTCGTTCGAAGCGTTTTCGGTTGTGATGGCTATATCGTTGGTGATATGGGAGTACCATTGATAATCGCTTAACTTGTCTGTATCGGATACTTCGAAATAAAAGTTGTACTGGCTAACGTTAGTTTCGATATTAGGGAATGTGCTAAACATTACATCGAAGGTGGTGCTGTCGCTTAAAACGACGGTACAGGTGTATTGGGAACAAAACGAAGGTTCACTTTGTAGAGCAGAACCTGTTTCACCTTCAAGAGCTTCGCCGAAATTCGACCATTGATAAGTCGCGCCTTCGGCAAATTCTTCATACAATTCTACAAAAGGTTCGCTTTCGGAAGGGTAGTGCGACACATAATCGTCGATATTGACGTCGGTTTCTGCAAAAACAGCCATCGGTAAAACCGAGAAAATCATCACAAAAGCGAGAACAAAACTTAATACTTTGAACAATTTCATAATTCTCCTCCTAAAAAATTTAAAGGGTATATTTGATTGAATCATGTGCTTTTTAATTTTGCAATGATTTTTATTAAAGCGTTAAGGTTTTTTGCGAATAATCGGAAATAATTGAGAAAAAATCGTTTAAAATCGAAAATCATATTGACTTTTTGGAAGAAAAAAGTTAAACTGTCAAAGAAGGAAAATTTTAGTTTTAAAGGAGATTTAAAAATGCCTCTCGTATCTACAAAAGAAATGTTTGAAAAAGCTTATAAGGGCGGTTATGCTATCGGTGCGTTCAACGTGAACAACATGGAAATTATCCAAGGTATCACCGAAGCTGCAAAAGAAGAAAATGCACCCCTTATTCTTCAAGTTTCCTCCGGCGCAAGAAAGTATGCTAACCACACTTATCTTGTAAAGCTCGTTGAAGCTGCTATCGAAGAAACCGGTCTTCCCATCGCACTTCACCTTGACCACGGTGACACCTTCGAACTCTGTAAGTCCT
>JAGBUH010000158.1 GCA_017630915.1 Clostridia bacterium | reverse complement strand
GGCGTAAATGGAGGTGATAACATGCAACACAATTACAAGTTCGGAATGTGGTTGCGCGATATCCCGACACCATACGTAGACGAATACGACAAAGACGCCCACGGCATACGCAACAAGCCCGCACGATATCTTGAAACCATGTATAAATGGTTGGGTATGTGGGCGGGCGCTATCGGTTGGGGCGGTGATTTGTTCGACGCGCTCCCGCCGTTTTTGGCGGAGTTGTGGCTACAAAGTTCGGGATTTTCCGCCGTGGTCGAACATGGTGAGCGTTTGCATTATGTATCCGGTATCAATTCCAGTTTCCGCGGAGAATTCACTGAATACTTTCAACCCGTAGGGTTGATCGTGTCAAACCCCTATGCGCCTGAAATAGATGGTGAATACACGTTCGGTAAAAATGCGGTGTTGATCAAAAATGACCCGCAAATGCAAGGTGTTTTACCTATTCTTATGACTCGCGCCGAAATGCTCACGGAGAATGACGTATCATTTCTGTGCGGTTTGCAGAATCTCCGAATTATTAACATCATTCGTGCGGCAAATGACAAAATTAAGACCGCGGCGGAGTCTTTTTTCCGTCAAATTCGTTTCGGGCGTTCGGGAGTTATCTCCGGTTCAGTGAAATCGTGGTCCGGTGACGATACCAAAATTATAGAAAACCTCCCCACGGGCGGAGTACCTGCAAACTATATGTTGCAATTCATCGAAACTGCGCAATATATCAAAGGTTCGTTGTATAACGAAATGGGCTTGCAAAGCAATTTCAATATGAAACGCGAGTCATTGAATGATAGTGAGGTTGCGGCGAATAACGACACATTGCGCCCCTATATTGATAATATGATCGAATGCCGCAAAAGCGCCGTTGCGGAAATCAAGCGCGTTTTCGGCGTTGACGTAACCGTCGATTTAATGGGAGCATGGAAAACCCGTGAGGAAATCGCGGAGGCAACGGCGGAGAAAGCAACCGAACCGGAGGAACCAACCGGCGAACCCGAACCGGAAACCGAAACGGAAACGGAGGCGGAACAAATTGAAAACCCTGAATGAAGCATATAACGGCGGCTCAATTGCGGAATATTGGGGGAATGATTCACAATATCCGCTCCCGTGGATTGCTTTTGAAAACATTCCCGCCATTTCGACCGCATACATTGACAATCTGATTTTCAGCGAATATGGTGAGCGCCCGATTTCGCCGTTTGTCAAGCGGCATTTGAATTCCGCGGGCGTCATTGACAGCACGACAGCGCTTTATATTTCGCGGTATGTGCTTGCGATATTGTATAAACAGTTTGAGCGGTATTGCGCCGCCTACGCCGCCGAATACAACCCCGCCGAAAACTATAACATGCGGGAAACCGGACTTGACACACACCGCAATTCGGGAACCGATACCACGACAACCACATACACTGACTACAAAGAAACATCGAAATTTGGGCATACTGTTGAAACCGAAAGCAATGATAACATCTATGGTTTTGACAACAACGACGGCACGAACCCCGACGGTGTGAAAGCTAATAAGGGTACAACCGCAACGCACTATAAACAGGATACCGGCGAAACAGGTG
>JAGBUH010000157.1 GCA_017630915.1 Clostridia bacterium | reverse complement strand
ACCGCCTTTTCGCAATCGATAACGCGACCGCCGAGGCAGAGAACGTTGGAATTATTGTGACGTCTTGTCATCTCTGCCGAGAACGCATCGGAAAGCACCGCCGCGCGAATACCGCGAACCTTGTTCGCCGCAATCGACATGCCGATACCGGTGCCGCAGCAAAGGATGCCCTTTTCACATCTGCCCTCGGTGATTTCTTTGCAGAGAGCCTTTGCATAGACGGGATAATCGACCGAATCGGTGGTGTTCGTGCCGAGGTCGATGTATTCAATGCCTTTCTTTTTCAAATCTTCGATAATGGCGTTCTTGATTTCGAGTCCGCCGTGGTCACAAGCAAGTGCTATCATTTTTTTATGTTTCCTTTCGGTTTTGTATTATTTGTTTTATATTTCATAAGGAACTTTTTCGAAAAAAGTTCCTTATAATCCTCAAAAACTTTAAATTCCTCAAAAACTGCCGTTTTTTCGGTGATATATATAATCATAAAAAAGTTTAAGGGGTTTCAAAGGGGGATTTTTTCAAAAATCCCCTTTGTATGATAACTACTTCGATTTCTCCAAACGTTCTCTCTCCGCTTGGGGCATACGCAAATAAACGGGCTGCAACTCTTTTGCCGAAACGGTCTGACCGTTTTTAAACATCTCGTAGCCAATTAACGCGACCGACAACGCGTTCTGGTCGGCAGACACGTAGGATGCGGGGAAGACGTTATCCATTCCGTTACACATCGCGACGAATTTCTCCATTCCGTCGCCGCAAATCGTAACTTCGGGCAAATCCTTGATTTCGTTAACGATTTCGTCAAACGATTTTGCGCTATCGTCGCTCATTCGCTTTCCGTCCTTAAAAATCGCGGTGTAAAACTGGTCGCGGCGCGCGTCCATGACGGGACAAACATAACCGCGCGAAACGTTTTTCGCCATCGCTTCGAGTGCCGAAACGGCAACACACGGGGTATTGTTGGCAAATGCCAAACCCTTAACCGTCGATGCGCCGATACGCACGCCCGTGAACGAGCCGGGGCCCGCGCTGATGGCAAAAAGTTCGATGTCTTTTATGTCCGCGCCGTACTGTTTGAGCGCGTTTTCGAGCAAGGGAAGCAGAATCTCGCTGTGTGTCAACTTGTTCTTGACGGTGAAAAGACTGTATGTACCCAATTTGTTTTCATTTATCTCCGCGACGGCGCAAGAAGCCGTAACCGCGGTGCTGTCAAGCGCGGCAATCAACATAACGTGAACCTCCTAACATTCTCTCCGACGTTTTCGATTTTTAACTTTATCGCGTCTTCGGGCAGTTCGTTTTCGAAAAGTTCGCTCCATTCGGTAATCGTGACACCGCCCTGCTCGATATAATCGTAAAAACCCGTTGAATAGAGGTCGTCCTCGTCGGTCAAACGGTATAAATCGAAATGGAAAATGTCGATATTGTTACCACGGTATTCGTTGACTATCGCGAAGGTGGGGGAGTGAACGAGGTCAAGACATTCGGGACAAAGCGCCTTGACAAGTCCGCGAACGAACGCCGTCTTTCCTGCACCCATACCGCCGTATAACGCCAAAAAACCGCCGTTTGTCAGCCGTTTCGCAATCTCTTTCGCGATTTCTTCGGTTTCGGCTATGCTGTTTGAAGTGTAAATTTCCATATTTTTCCTTTTGGAGTTGTATTTTTGTTGTCATTATTATCATTATTATCATCAAGGAACTTTTTAAAAAAAGTTCCTTATAATCCTCAAAAACTTTTAATTCCTCAAAAACTATCGTTTTTTCGGTGATATATAATCATAAAAAGTTTAAGGGGTTTCAAAGGGGATTTTTATAAATAAACGTAAAAATCTGTTGTTTATTGTAGGGAAGGGGCTTGTCCCCTTCCGCAAAGGTGATGGTTTAAAATAACGTGATATAAATATAAGATGTAGCGGAAAGGGATAAACCCTTTCCCTACAAATGTGCTGTTTGTTTCGTTTTTATATAAAAACACAACGCAATATTTAACCGTTTCGTGCTGTCGCACGAGCGATATGAGTGTAAACGCGAGCGCTAAAAATTGCCGTTTTTTCGGTGATATATATAATCATAAAAAAGTTTAAGGGGTTTCAAAGGGGAATTTTTTCAAAAATCCCCTTTGAATAAATTTGGATAAAATAGTCAAGCACCAATGGTTTTGATGATGATTTTTCTTTCTTCGGGCTTGGTGTCGCCGATCGTGACCGCCTTGAACAGATATTCCATGCCGAGTTGGGCGCGCTCTAAATTTTTCGCTTGGAGCGTTGCCAACGCCTCGCCCTCCTCGATTCTGTCGCCGATTCGCTTGTTCAGAATGATACCTGCCGTGTTGTCGATTTGTTCGCCCATAACGTCGCGTCCTGCGCCGAGCACCGAAGCCGCTTTTCCGACTTCCATCGCGTCGATTTTGGTGATATAACCGCTCTTGTCGGCAACCAACATCGCCGTCACGTTGCTCTCCTCGAACAAGTTTGTATCATATATGTATCTCTTGTCGCCGCCCAAACGTTCAACAAGTTCTGCTAATTTGTCGAGCGCGCTTCCGTCGTAAAGCGTTTCTTCGACAAGTGACACACATTCTTCGTAATTCCCCGCGTTCGCGATATAAAGCATATTCGCCGCAACGGTGATGCAAAGCTCGGTCAACTGCTCGTCGCCCTTGCCTTCGAGTACGCGAATCGCCTCGATAAGCTCGACGCTGTTTCCGACCGCGCTGCCGAGCGGGGAAGACATATCGGTAATAATCGCAATCGTTTTGCGGTTTTCTCTCGCGCCGATACGCACCATAAGACGCGCCAATTCGGTAGCATCGCGAACGGTTTTACAGAAACCGCCGCTGCCGCACTTGACGTCAAGCACGATACATTCGCTGCCCGATGCCAACTTCTTGCTCATAACGCTCGCCGCGATAAGCGGAATCGAGTTGTGGGTACAAGTCACGTCACGCAGAGCCGACAAAACCGCGTCGGCAGGTGCTAACCGTTTGCTCTGTCCTGCGATACAAAATCCCAAGTCGGCAACGATTTTTTCGAATTCGGTTGCCGAAATTTCGGTGTTGACACCTGCGCAGGATTCGAGCTTGTCGAGCGTTCCGCCCGTGAAACCGAGCCCGCGACCTGCCATCTTCGGAACGTAAATTCCCTTGTTGGCGGCGGCAACCATCGGTCCGACGATTAAAGACACCTTGTCGCCGACACCGCCGGTGGAGTGTTTGTCGACCTTTTTGCCCTTAACAGACGGCAGTTCGTTCGTTTCACCGCTGTCGGCAAGGTACTCGGTCAGGGTAATTGTTTCTTCCTCGGTCATACCCCTAAACCAAATCGCCATCAAAAGCGCGGAAATCTGGTAATCGGGAATCGAACCATCGGTAACGCCTTTTACAAAAAAGGCAATTTCTTCCTCGTCTAATTCTCGACCGTCTTGCTTTTTCGTGATGATGTCATGCATTTTAAGCATTGTTTCCGCCTCCTTTTAATGAATCTATAAAGGATTTTCCAACGAAATTATTTTCAATTTTAAAGTTATCAAGCACCGTCTTGGCGATGCAGGTGAACCCGTCGAAACCGCCTAAATCGGTCGGTTTGCAGCCGTTAAAATATGCAAGAATCGGCACGTTTTCTCTCGTGTGGTCGGTGCCTTGATACATCGGGTCGCAACCGTGGTCGGCGGCGATGATTAACAAATCGTCGTCATTCATATTAGCCATAAATTCACCCAACGTGTCGTCAAAATGTTTTAACGCGTTGGCGTAACCGAGGCCGTCGTTTCGATGTCCGTAAACCGAATCAAAATCGACAAGATTGACGAAACACAAACCGCGAAAATCTTCGCTTTGCTTTGAAATTAAAAGGTTTTCGCCGTCAAGATTGCTCTTTGTCGGGTTGCTTTCGGTGATACCGCGTGCGGCAAAAATATCGTTAATCTTGCCCACCGAGATGACGTCAAATCCGTTCTCTTTGAGCAAATCGTTCATCGTTTTGTCAAACGGCGTCAGCGAATAATCGTGCCTGTTGCCCGTGCGGTAAAACACGCCATCGTTATCCAAAAACGGTCTTGCAATAACGCGGCCGACCGCGTGTTCGCCTTGTAAAATCGCCCTTGCGCTCTCGCAAAGTTGATATAATCGTTCGAGAGGGATAACCTCCTCGTGTGCTGCGATTTGAAAAACGCTGTCAGCGGAAGTGTATACAATGGGTTTACCCGTTTTTACGTGTTCGTCGCCGTAATCCTTGATAACCTCTGTGCCCGAATAGGGAAGATTACAAAGGATTTCGACGTTGTTTGCCTTGCAAAATGCATCAATCACTTCATCTGGGAAGCCGTTGGGGTAGGTGGGAAGCGGACGCTCGGACACGAGCCCTGCAATCTCCCAGTGACCGACGGTTGTGTCCTTGCCGTTGCTTAATTCCTCGGCAAACCCGTACATTCCTATCGGACTTTCCGACTTAAACTCGGTCAACTCGGCGCGTTCGATGTTAAAAAGACCCAATTTTGTTAAATTTGTCAATGTCGGCTTTGCCGTCATAACGCTCTTTAAGGTGTGCGCGCCCTTGTCGCCAAACCTGTCGGCATCGTCTGCGTGACCGATACCCACGCTGTCAAGCACGACCAAAAACACTCTTTTGAACATAAAAAACCTCCCATCGTGATATTTTTATACTTATTCACTATCATTATACCAAAGTTGTGGGAGATAGTCAAGAGTGAGGTAATAGTGAATAATGAATAATGAATAATTGATGTGCGATTTTTGACAACAAAAAAGTCCGTACGAACGAACTTTTTGATAAATATTTAATCTTGAAAACTTTTGAAAAGAGAGCGCGAGAGAAAGACTTTTTTAAAAGTTTTTCTCTCGCAACAAACTAAACAACTACTTAAATGTCTTCAACAACGTCAAGCGCGTCTTTTCTCGAAAGGTTAAGTCTGCCCTTGTCGTCGATTTCGGAAACGATAACCTTGATGGTGTCGCCGATAGAAACAACGTCTTCAACCTTCGCAACACGCTTTTTGTCGAGCTGGGAAATATGAACCAAGCCCTCTTTGCCGGGAGCGATTTCGACGAATGCGCCGAAGTTCATGATTCTTGTAACTGTACCGTAGAAGATTTCGCCGGGTTCGGGGTCTTTCGCAATCGCTTCAATAATCTTCAACGCCTTGTAAGCATTGTCCTTATTAACAGCGGCGATAAATACGGAACCGTCGTCCTCGATGTCGATCTTCGATTCGGTGTCAGCGCAAATCTTTTGGATAACCTTACCGCCCGAACCGATAACTTCGCGAATCTTTTCGGGGTCGATCTTGGTGGAGATCATCTTGGGCGCATACTTCGAAACGTCTTCTCTCGGCTCTGCGATACACTTGCAGATAACGTCGTCGAGAATCATATTTCTGCCCTCGTGGGTGGTAACGAGCGCTTGTTTGATGATTTCGGGGGTAAGACCGTCGATTTTAAGGTCCATTTGGATAGAAGTGATACCCTTCTTCGTACCTGCAACCTTAAAGTCCATGTCGCCGAAGAAGTCTTCAAGACCTTGAATGTCAATCATAGTGTCCCAGCTGTCGCCTTCGGTGATAAGACCGCAGGAGATACCTGCAACGGGAGCTTTAATCGGAACACCTGCGTCCATAAGCGCGAGGGTAGAACCGCAAACAGATGCTTGGGAAGTAGAACCGTTAGAGGAAACAACTTCGCTTACCAAACGGATAGCATAGGGGAATTCCTCAACAGAGGGAAGTACGGGAACGAGCGAACGTTCCGCCAAAGCACCGTGACCGATTTCGCGGCGTCCGGGGCTTCTTGCCGCCTTAGCTTCGCCAACCGAATAACCGGGCATGTTATAGTGGTGCATATATCTCTTACGTTCCTCTTCGTCAATACCGTCAAGGATCTGGCTATCTTCAAGCATACCAAGAGTAGCAACAGTAAGAACCTGTGTCTGACCTCTGCTGAAGAGACCGGAACCGTGAACTCTGGGGAGTACGCCTACTTCACTGTGAAGAGGACGAATTTCTTCAAGGCTTCTGCCGTCAACACGTCTGTGGTCTTTGAGGAGCCATTCTCTTACGATATATTTTTCAAGCTTATATACAGCTTCTCCGAATGCTGCGGAAGAATCGGGGAATCTTTCACCGAGTTCAGCTTCGATTTCAGCCATAACTTCAGAAAGACGTGCATCACGTACATCTTTATCATCTGTATCAAGAGCGTATTTGATCTTATCAAGAGCAAATTCTTTAACAGCATTATAGATTTCTTCGTCAACAGCAATGTGTTCAAAGTCAAACTTTGGTTT
>JAGBUH010000156.1 GCA_017630915.1 Clostridia bacterium | reverse complement strand
TGCGCCGTCTTGCGCGTATCGAGGCGGCGGTTATCGCGACCTATTTCGGCTTGACAATCGATTACGATATGGGCGACGTCGATTTGAACGGACAACTTAATTCGGTCGATTATCTGCTTTTGAAACGTGCGGTTATGGGCACTATGGACTTGACAGCGTTACAAGCAAAAGTTGCCGATATGGACGAAAACGGCAAACTTGATTCGGCGGATTATCTTTTGCTGAAACGTAAGATTTTCGAACAATAAAGAATAGAATATCAGAACGAGTTTCTCCTCGGTCTGAAAAAAGGCGTTTGCAAACAAGCAAACGCCTTTTGGTTTTTAATTATTTCTTGAACATTTCTCTGCATCGATTGCAAGAACAAGCATAAGTGCATACAATGCGTTTTGCGGATTGAAAACGTCAATTGCATACGTATCTGTCCAATTCATCTCTTTCGATACGGTTGCGATATTTTGTCCGTAGGAATCGACTATTGTGTAGTCCCATTCGAACCAATCGCCCTCAACGTGCCAACCGTTAAAGTCGATATCAAACTTCGGTGCGAAGAAAGAAAATTCTTTGCTGATACAACCGATATAACTGTCATTAACATACATTTCGAATTTGGGAAGCCAAGTTAATATCTTTTCTTTGATATATCCGACCTCGTTGTCATTTGCATCGTAGATTCTAAGCAGATGTCCCCAAGCAATTTCGCCCTTGACAACAAACACCGTATTGCCGTTTTCGTCGTATATGTCATAGGTGTCAAACCACGAGAAAAATCTTTGTTTAAATAATAATTTCATTTTTATTCTTCACCTTGTGCAACCGCTTTATATGCTTGGTCGTTTATTATAACCGTTTCGTCGTCGAGCCAACTTATAATTGCGGTTTTTACTTCATATTCTTCGCCGTCATAAATTTGGGTGGGTTTTGCTTGGTAATAGCCGAAGAATGATTTGAATTCGGGTTCTGCCTTGGCGATATAAATCGTTGTTTTTTTGTCGATAATGTTTTCACTCGTTCCGAGTTCGGCAACGTATGTACCGTTCATCGAGGGGTGCGTTGATTCTACGGTGCGTTCGTTTATATACGAGGTATAAACAAAGTTCCAAATATACAAACCGACAAACGTAATTGAAATTAAAACCGTGAATACCGCGCTTGTTGCTTTCCAGTTGCTGTCGGGAACAAATTTGATGAAAAGGGCAAGCGCACAACCGCCCCAAACGATTGCGAAAATGACCGAATAACCCCAAACGCAATCATAGAAACAAAGCATGTTCAACAGCGCAATCGGGGCGAGTAATATCAAAAAGATTTTGCCCGTGATATCGTATTCGGGTTTAAGGATAAACAACGCAACTGTTGCCGCTACGGCAAGAACCGTTTGCACAATGACGGTAGCAAGTTCATTTTGAAGGAAAAAGTCAAGGTGGTTAATAAGTCCGAAAAGTTCGAAAACCGGAACTATCAAAAGAACCACGCACAACACTATCGGTATTGTCAACTTAACCGCTTTCATAATAAAAACTCCTTGTTATTTGATAACCGAAATTGTTTCGGTATGATAATATTCAAAGCATTTAACCGCGTTTTCGCTTATTATTTCGCCGCAAACGACAATCGGTACGGCAGGGGGGCAGGGAATATTAAACTGCGCCGAGATTCGCCCGATGCTGTCTTTTATATCTATAACTTCGCTTTCTGAAAAAACAGCTTCTCGAACCGATTTTGCACGTTTCGAAATTTCCAAAATCGGTACTGTTTCGTTGATTTTCACTTTCTTTTGGATTTTTGACATAACATCGACGAGTTTTGTCAAGGATTCAACACCGTTTTCGATAGACAGCATCAAAACAAGAAAATCTTTATCGGCAAATTCGCAAATTATGTTATTTTGTTCGAGAAATGCTGCGATTTCTGTGCCGTAGTAACCGTAATCCTTTGCCTTGATGACAATCTTTAAATCCTCGTTGCCCGAAAGGGTATAACCGTTTTTCGTTAATGCCGCTTTTGCTTTGTTTACTTCGGCAATAAAATCGGCAAGTTTCTCTCTGTATCCGTCGGACAGATAGGCGTTAGCCATATCGAGCGATTGCAAGATAAGATAAGACGGACTTGTAGAACCGAAAAGCGAAAGTGCATTTTTGGCTAATTGTTTGAAACGCGCATCGGTGTCATTCGAAACATGCAAATATGCACCGCCCGTCAAGACGGGTAGTGTTTTGTGCGCCGAATCGCAACACAAATCCGCGCCCATGTCAATCGGGTGCAGGGATTTCTTTAAGAATTTAAGATATGCACCGTGTGCGTTGTCCACTAACAAAAAGGCATTATGCTTTCTGCAAATTTTTGATATTTCAGATACGTCGGTGATATTTCCGAGATAATCGGGGGTGGTGATATAAACCGCTTTAACACCGTCTTGATTGGACAGCAATTCGTCGAGTTTGAGCGTGTCGATATTCGAAGAAAGATAATGCGAATCATCGCTTGGGAAAAGCCATTCAACGTCGATATCCAAAAGCGCTAATGCCGTGAGAAAGGTCTTGTGTGAATTTCTTGTGGCGATGATTTGTTTGCAACCGAGCATTTTGACCATATAAAGCATTGCGCGGATACAATGCGACGAGCCCTCGGTTGAATAAAAGGTGTGACTGCCGAAAAGCATACTCGCGTTGCTTTCGCTTTCGGCGATGATGCCGTTTGCTTCAAACAAACTGTCTGCACCGCTAATTTCGGTGATGTCTTTGTCTTCGACACCCAACACATTTTTGCCTTTATGGGCAGGCATGTGGAAGCGGAGGACATCTTTTTCGCAATATTTATTTACGAAATCACAAATCGGTGTGTTCATATTATTCGTCAAGCGATTTTGCAACCGCAACCATTATGGCACATTCCATTCTCTTGCGGAACAGTTTGCAACCGTATTCATAAACGCCTTTTACCGAGCCGGTAGAATGATATGCATTAGCGGCGCAACCGCCCGAGCAATAAAGTTTTGCCCAGCAATCCTTACATTCGCTTCTTGCATAGACGTTACATTCCATAAATTCGTTTTGTATTTCTGTGTTGTCAACGCCGTTCCAAATGTCGCCCAACTTAAACTTTTCGTCGCCGACGAATTGGTGGCAGGGATACAAATCGCCCCACGGGGTGACCGCCATATATTCGGTGCCCGAACCGCAACCCGAAATGCGTTTATAGATACAAGGTCCGCCCGACAGGTCTATCATATAGTGATAGAAGGTAAAGGGTTTGCCCTCTTTTTCGCGTTTGAGCATAAGTTCGGCGAGTTTTTCATATTGGTCGAGAACAATCGGCAAATCGTCGTTATTCAATTCCGACGGGTCGCCCGATGCGCAGACGACGGGTTCCATACTTAATTCGGAAAAGCCCAAATCGAGCATGGTTTCGATGTCTTTAAGAAAATCGGGGTTCGCGTGGGTGAAAGTGCCGCGCATGTAATAGTCTTTGCCGTTACGGGCATCGACCAACTTTTTGAACTTGGGAACGATTCTGTCCCAGCTGCCGACACCGTTATAATCGACACGGAAGCGGTCGTGAACTTCTTTTCTGCCGTCGAGGCTCAACACGACGTTGCTCATTTCTTTGTTGGCAAATTCGATAACGTCGTCATCAATAAGCATACCGTTGGTGGTAAGCGTGAAACGGAAATTTTTATTATGTTCTTTTTCGATGCTTCTTGCATACGCAACAAGTTGCTTGACAACGTCAAAATTCATCAGCGGTTCGCCGCCGAAAAAGTCAACTTCAAGGTTACGGCGTGAACCCGAATTTTCGACAAGAAAATCAAGTGCACGTTTGCCGACTTCGAAGCTCATCATCGCGCGTTCGCCGTGATATTTACCCTGACTTGCAAAGCAATAGGAACAGTTTAGGTTGCAGGTATGAGCGATATGCATACACAACGCCTTAATCACGCCCGACGTCTTTCTTTTAAGTTCGCCTGCCATGGGCTTGAACGTATCGGGGGTGAACAGTTTGTTTTGCTCTTTAAGTTCGTTTACCTGCTCGTAACATTCGACAATATCGTCTTCGGTGATGCCGTCGATGCCTAAATATTTGTTTTTTATTTCGTTAATAACGTCTTCTTTCGAATTATCTTCAAAAAGAGCGATGATATCGTAAGCAACGTCGTCAACCGCGTGTACCGAGCCCGAGCAGATATCGAGAACGATGTTATATCCGTTTAATTTATATTGATGAATCATATTTGCCTCGTAATTATGAAAAAATGCCGCCATACAGACGGCGGCACTTCCCAAATAAACTTATTTGCTTTCCTTCTTGTTTTCGCATTGTTGGTTAGCGATACCGCAGCTGGTCTTGCAAGCGGATTGGCAAGAAGTTTGACATTCGCCGCAACCGCCGTTTTTAGCGCTTTCGCAAAGGTTACGGGTTTGGATAGTCTTGATATGTTTCATAATAACATCCTCCATAAATTAACATTAGTATTATTAACGTTGTAATTATACACCAACAAAGAGATTAAGTCAACACTTTTATTCTTCTTTATCGCCGTTTTCGTCATTTTTTCTCATGTGACGGTTTACGGGTGAACGGTTTTTGCGTTTGGAAGCGATGATTATAGCAACAATCGCAACTATCGTTGTCGCGCCGACAAAGAGATAAATGAGGATATTGCCGATGTTGATATCCAACTTTTTCTTTTCATTGACAATCGGGGGGGCGTTTGAAGTATCTTCTGACACGTCGCTGACGGTTTCATTCGATTCGTCTTTGCTTTGAACATCAGACGATTCGTCTTCGCTAACGTCGGGCGGAATGATTTCTTCCTTGGTTTTATAAAGTTTTGCGGTTTTGGTGATTGCGCTAAATTCTTTTAAAACCGTTTGTTTTGCATTGCTCGATGCGAAAATCAAAGCGATATCGCTTTCGAGTGTGTTTGCCTGTTCGAAGGTGAGAATGTCTTTATCAAGCAACTTTAACGCCGAATCGATTTTTGCAATCGCTTGGGTTACGGAATTTTCGTCACAACCGCCGTTGGCAAAAATAACGTCGTTGATTTTGGTTTTAGCGTAATTGAGCGTGTTTTTCATCATCTCGATCGGGTTGCCGACAGCCGAAAAAGAATCGCCCTTCATGGCATTGTTCGAGAGGGAAAGATGATAATTTTGCGCGATATAATCGTTTAAACTGCCGAATATAAAACCGTCTGCGCCGACGCTTCTCGATTCGTCAATCATGGTTGCGACCGTGTCTGCTTTAAGCGTTTTCGATACTTCGAGCGCGGTGAAGAAAAATGCGTTTTTGTTTGTGTATGCGCCGATGATTTGACCTTTATCGGCAACGAGTTTATCGTCGTAGGCAAGAACGTCGATAACGTCGTTTTCGGCAGGGGTTCGTTCATAAAGCGACAAGGTGATACCGTCGATTATTCCGTCTTCGAGCCATTGTGTAGTGTCTTGCATATAGAAATGGTCAACGCTGTCGCGCGCGGCGATTGCTATTAAGTTAACGTCGGTGCGGACCGAATCGACACTTTCGCGGATAGCCTTTGCCATATCGGTAACGAAACCCATACGGTATTCAACCCACTTTTGCCAATGCTTCGATTCGAAAAGTTCGGTCTTTATCGCTTCCGCTTCGGCAAGAGGAACGTTGTATTGCCTTGCGAAATTAGCAATCGTGTCGTAATCGTAACCGAGGTCGCTGTTTTCATGGAATTTGGGGTATCTTAAATAGTCAAGCAAGACGGTTGAGATGTCGTATTTGCTGACGATAAATTTGATATAATCCGAAAAATATTCCTTGAATTCAGCATTACTCGGAGAATAATATTTGTCGCTTATGCCTTTTTCGGTACCGTTTGTAACGGTTGTCCATTCGTTGGCGGCAATAGACGCATATTCGTTATAATAAACATCGACCGACAAGCCGAGCGCGATATTTTCTTCCTCGCAAACATCGATATATGCTTTAAGCAAATCAAATCCGCCGAAAGACGCATCTTGTTTGAACTTATTGCCTTCGGGTAGGGGAATAAACGTGCCGTAGCCGTTAGAAACGCGTAAAAACAGGGTGTTGAGCCCGTTTTCTTTTGCCTTTTTTACAGTATCTCTTACCGCCGTGATGTCGGTTTCCTTGGGGGTATGAAATGCGGCGCGTACTTCGTTTGAATCAACGTCGTTGCAGATTGTGTTTACCTCGTTTTCGAGTTTTGAAAGAAGCGAAACGAGAACCTGATAATCTAACTTTTCCTTTGATTCTTTGACATTTTTTAACGACGTTTCGGCTTTTTCGATATCGAAATCGTAAAAAGATTCTTTCGCGGTTTTTAAAATGGCTTCGGAACGTTTAATTTCGGATTCAAGTGTAGTTTGCAGCATCGTTTTGTCATAACTAAACGTCGCAACACCGTCTTTTATTTTACATTCTGCGCCGAGTAGGGCATAAATCATCAAAAATTCTTTATCGGCTTTGGTTGCGGCGGAAATCGTAAAACCGTTCTCGTTTGCAACCGCATCGCTTCCGCGAGAGGTGATAACGCCGTTTTCATCAACGGCAACATCATAGGTATAGGCAGGTGTACCGCTGACGTCGGGGTTTTTGATTATGAAATTATTTTCGCCGACTACTTCTTTTTCGACCGAAAAATAGGGGTCAAACTTTCCTTTGTTATCCAAGACAAAGAGGCGGTTTGTGTAGGAATCGAAAAAGAGTTTAGTTCCCTTTTTGACGTTGGTTTTGAACCATTGAACCTTGTTGCCTGCCGCAGATACGACAAAATGGTTTTCGGGGATTTTAAGGTTTTCGCCCTCTGCCAGACCGCCTTCGATGATTTTTGTGACAACACCTTCGGAATCGACGACAACGTCGTGTCCCCATTGGGTTTGACCGGTTGAAGCGATGCCTTTATAAATTATAGCGGTGTCGGCAACACGGGTGCTGTTTATGCCGTCAATATAAATCCAACCGTCTTCGCCGTCTGCCGATGCGATTAACGGAAAGACCGTGAGAATCATCAGCAAGGCAAGACACAAAGAAATTATCCTTTTGATTTTATACATCTTTTCCTCCGTGAAAATCAAACCATGGGAACGGTAACTTCCATTCCGTCGTATGCGCACAAAAAGCCGATTTTTTCGGACTCGTCACATAATTCGCTGTGAGTTAGTTTGCCGTTATGCGAGAAATGGTTGACGATATGAACCGTTTTTTCATTAGCAACGCCGATTTCCTCCAAGCGCTTTCTTACATAAGGTACCGAATCAAGCCCCATGTGACCGCCTGCGCTTTCGAGAATAACGTAGGTGCAATCGTAACTTATCAAGCCGACCGAAACGGCGCGTTTTTGAAGATAGTCATAAACTTCGTCGTACAAAAGTCCCGTATCGTGAAGATAAAGAATATTGCCCTCGTTGCTTTCGATTAAATAGACAAACGCATTTTCGTTGTGTTTGTGATTTGCAGGTAAGGGGGTTATGGAATATTTTCCGACAAAAACGGTTTTATACGCCTTGATTTCTTCGGTTTCGATAAGCGGATATGCTTCGTCATCGCCAAAAAGTTTAATCGTTTTTTTGAGCTTATCCATAACGTCGCCGTTACCGTAAACCGTCATCATCGGCGTTGTCATGTTATGAGCATAAAAATCGGTATTTCTTAAAAACAGGTCCGACGGCGAAAAATGGTCGAGGTGGGAATGGGTAACAAAACAATATTTTATCGCCGAAAAGTCGAGATTATTCGTCACCGCATGCATATAGGTATCGGCAGGGAAGTCGATAAGCAAATCATCGTTGATGAGCGATTGCGACCTTGTGCGGATATCCTTATTTCCTAATTTTCTTGCGTTTTCGCAATATTCGCATTTACAAAACAGCGCGGGCCAGCCTTCCGCAGCGGCGGTTCCTAAATATTTAAGTTTCATAAAAAACCTCATATAATAATGTTCCAATTTTATATTATAATATTTTAAAGAAAAAAATGCAAGTGGAAACGACACAAAACGCATATAAAATAAAATTTATAAAAATTCGTAAAAAGGTATTGCATTTTCGGAAATTACGTGTTATACTCTACTGTACGAAATTGTGGGGCGAAGTGCTCCTTATCATATGAAAGAGAGGATTTAGAAAATGAAGCAGGGTATTCATCCCGATTACAAGACCACCACTATCAAGTGTGCTTGTGGCGCCGAATATGTTACCAAATCCGTAAAGGATAATGTCAAGGTCGATATCTGTTCTAAATGCCATCCGTTCTTCACCGGCAAACAAAAATTTGTTGATGCAGGCGGACGTGTAGATAAGTTCAAGAAGAAGTTCAACCTCGACTAATTGTATCATTAAAAAGCGATTCGGCACACCAAAAGTGTGCCGTTTTCTTTTTAAATTTTAAAGAGGTGCAGAATGTCAGAAAATCTTAATATAACCGAAGA
>JAGBUH010000155.1 GCA_017630915.1 Clostridia bacterium | reverse complement strand
TTTTGTGAGTTCCGTTCGCTCGCGCAGGTTTTGTGCGCCTCGTCGCTTCGCTTCCTCGTTGTCCAAAACCTCGGAACTCATAGGAATAAAAATCGACGCGCATGTCGCCGATTTTTATAGATTTTATTGTATTTTTATCAAATTTGTATGTGTCCTTGTAGGGAAAGGGCTTGTCCCTTTCCGCGAAGAAAACTATTAAAAATAATCTTCTGTCCGTAACATAACGCAACAAATGGTAAAAAGCCTTCCCCTGCGGGGTCCCCAAAATCGAAGATTTTTGGGGTGCGAACGAGGGGAAGGGGGACCGACGGAGTCGGTGGATGAGGTGTAGGAAGCGTAACTTCCGTTATATAATAAAAAAAATTAAAGGACGTAGTCCTTACCGAAACGTGCGCGTGAGCGCACAATTCATGCGCGAAAGCGCAATTCATGAAAAAACGTTTTCAATTCATGCACCGTAGGTGCAATTCATTTACCTTAAAATGTGAACAAAACACCTTGCCACAAACAACTAAATATGTTAAAATATAAAAAACACACGGGGGTAAATATAAATGAACATAAACGAAATCCTAAATAAATGCGACCACACCTTGCTTTTGCAAACCGCGACCGAAAAAGAAATCATCGCGCTTTGCGACGATGCGATTAAATATAACACCGCGTCGGTCTGTATTCCGCCGTGCTATGTTGCGCTCGCGAAAGGTTATTTGAACGGCAAAATCCCCGTTTGCACCGTAATCGGCTTCCCGAACGGAAATATGACCGCCGCGTCAAAGGCGTTCGAAACTCGCGATGCGGTTAATAACGGCGCTGACGAAATCGACATGGTCATCAACATCGGCGCATTGAAGGATAAGAATTACGACTATGTCTTGGGCGATATTGTCGCCGTCAGAAACGAATGTAAAGGCAAAATTTTAAAGGTGATTATCGAAACCTGCCTTCTCACCGACGACGAAAAGGTAAAAATGTGCGAAATTGTGTCCGAATCGGGCGCGGATTATATCAAAACCTCAACCGGTTTTTCGAAATCGGGCGCGACTTTCGAAGACGTCAAAATCTTTGCCGATAACGTCAAAAACGGCTTGAAAATCAAGGCGGCAGGCGGCATCGCGTCACTCGACGACGCGCAAAAATTCATCGAACTCGGCGCAGAACGACTCGGCACAAGCCGTATAGTAAAAATCGCAAAGGAAATGGAACAATGACGGATAAAAAACTTTGTGAACTCGCGATTGATGCAACAAAAAAATCCTATTCGCCCTATTCGTCTTTCAAAGTGGGCGCTGCTCTGCTTTGCGACGACGGAAGTGTTTTCACGGGTTGCAACATCGAAAATGTGTCCTATACACCAACCGTTTGCGCCGAACGTGTCGCGGTTTTCAAGGCAATCAGCGAGGGAAAACGCGAGTTTGAATCAATCGCAATCGCAGGCGGAAAAGAAGATATTGTCGGCAAGGAAATCTGCACCCCTTGCGGTGTCTGTTTGCAGGTTTTGAGCGAATTTTGCAACCCCGATAAGTTTAATATTTTACT
>JAGBUH010000154.1 GCA_017630915.1 Clostridia bacterium | reverse complement strand
GCCGAGCAATTTTTCTGCACCTGCTTGGTCGATAATCGTACGGCTGTCTATTTGCGAAGTGGTGGTCAACGCGATACGCGAAGGGATATTAGCCTTAATCAAACCCGTGATAACGTCAACAGAAGGACGTTGAGTACCGATAACAAGGTGCATACCTGCGGCACGCGCCTTTTGTGCAAGACGGCAAACCGAGGTTTCGACGTCGTCGGGAGCGGTCATCATAAGGTCGGCAAATTCGTCTATGAAAATAACAATTTGAGGCATCAACTGACGTTCGGGGTCATCTGCAACCGCGAGATTATAGCCCGCAAGGTCACGCGCACCGACTTCCTGAATAAGACGGTAACGGTTTTCCATTTCGGTACATGCCCAATTAAGCGTACCTGCCGCATTCTTCGGGTCGTTAATGACGGGAACGAGAAGGTGAGGAATATCTTTAAAATCCGCAAATTCAACCGATTTAGGGTCGATAAGTATCAACTTGACGTCGTTCGGGTGGTTGCGGTAAAGCAGCGAGAGGATAAGCGAGTTAATACAAACCGACTTACCCTGTCCCGTTGCACCTGCAACGAGCAAGTGAGGCATTTTCGCGATATCGAGATATACGGGATTACCTGCAACGTCTTCGCCGAGTGCGGCAAAAAGACGGCTCTTATGATCGCGGAAGGTGGGGTTATCGATAAGACGGCGCAATCTGACGGTGGTGGTGTTCTTGTTGGGAACTTCGATACCGACCGCCGCTTTGCCGGGGATACTTTCGATACGGATAGACGATGCGGCAAGGTGAAGCGCCAAATCTTCGGCAAGGTTTGAAATAGCCTTAACCTTAACACCCGTTTCGGGACGGAGTTCGTATCTAGTAACCGTCGGACCGAAAGTGCTGTCGATTACCTTTGCTTTTACGTTAAAACTTGCAAGTATTTCTTCAAGTCTACGGCTTGTACGCGCAATATCGGCAGGAGTGGGACGTGCGCTGTTGTTATCGTCGGAAGTGAGCAACGAGATAGGAGGAAATACATAAGGCGTGTCCTCAATCGGTTCAAGGCAAAGTTCCTCGTCGTCAACGTCTTCGATTATTTCGGGTATGGTTTCGGGAACGGTTTCTATTTGTTCCTCGATTACTTCGGGGTTAGTAGCTTCAATCGCCTCGGGCGAAAACGGATCGGGAGGAAGTTCGCCGTCTTCATTAGCGTTGAATTCAGAAATAACTTCGAATTTATTATCTTCTTCAATCGGGTCGGCAGGAAGCGTTGAGGGTTCGCTCTCCTCAGGTACAACCTCGATTTCACGTTTTTTACGTTTGGGTTCGGGCTTGGGTGTTTCTTCCTCTTCATCGTCCTCTTCTTCACGTGATTCTCTTGCACGTTCGGAAGCGTCTTTAAAATAATTCACTATCGCCATTACGGTATCCTTGGGGGTTGCACCGCAAAGAAGCACGGTACAAATAAAAACGCCCAAAATCGAAAGCACCATTGATGCCGTTGCACCGATGGTTTTGATAAACAGCATCGCAATCGAACCGCTTATAAGACCTGCACTTTGAAGTTCTTTACCTTGCGGATACAAGTCGCGCAATGCCACCGCTTCACCGCCTGCAACAGCGACTTGAACGATAAGCGAAATGAAAACAAATTCAAGTAAATACAGCAAATACTTTACTCTTGCAACATTATTCGCGTGGTCTTTACCCCAAAAAATATCGACAATAAGGACAATAAACGGAATAACGTAATACATCGGTCCGAAAAGACCTTTCAAAAACATTGCGATTGCGTTACCGAGCCAACCGTTATTAACAAACGGGAAGAAGGTAAGAATTATGAAAAAAGCAACAAAGCCGACTACCCAACGGACTATTTCCGAACGGTCGACCTTTATTTGCTGCTGTTTTACGGTTGATTTGGAAGTTGTTTTTTTAGAGTCCGTTTTGTTTGACTTCCCTGTTTTTTTCTTATCTGCCACGTTCTACTCCTTTTATGCAATAGCGATATCCGCGATAATTGCGGCAACGCCGATAATTACACAGTAAACTGCGAAAAATGTAAAGCTTTTATTTTTTGTTAGATATTGCAACAATTTTATGGCAAAAAAGCCAACGACAGCCGCGGTGATTGCACCTGCCAATATCGGCAAAATCATTCCGCTGTCAAAACCTTCGGCAAACATATCGGGCAGTTCCGAAACACACGCGCCGAGAATTGCAGGAATCGACATAAGAAACGAAAAACGCACCGCTTCTTCACGGGTATATCCCAAAATTCTGCCGCCGGTTATAGTCGAACCCGAACGCGAAATGCCGGGGAGTATACCGATCATCGCCTGCATTATACCAACGCCCAAGGGACGAACAAAACCGCCGTTTTCGGCATTAGCCTTTCCGCCTGACAGACGGTCGCTTATTACGAGCATAACGCCGTTGATTATCAAAAGCATACCGATTGCCCAACTAATCGAACTTAACGCTTCAACCGATTCGTCAAGACCTAAAAGCTTAACGGGGATAAGCGGAAGTGTCGCAACACAGAGCATTAAAAACAATTTCTCGCCGTTATCCAAGCCCTCTTTTAGTTTGCCTGTGAAAAGCTTTTTAATCAAAGAAAAGACAGCGTTTATAAGCACAAGCACATCTTTGCGGAAGACAACGCATACCGAAACAAGAGTTGCAAGGTGAAGCGCGATATTAAACGCAAAAGTGCCGGAGGTTTCTGTGCCGAAAAAGTTTTGCGCCAAGGCGAGATGCCCTGAACTTGATATAGGCAAAAACTCGGCAATACCTTGAATTATGCCATAAATTATCGCTTCAAATATACCCATAACACCGTTTTCCCTCAATAACATATATTACTTTAAAAATTTATATTAAATATTATACCTATATATTCTCAAATTGTCAAGCGAGTAGATTGACAAACGAGATATATTGGTGTATAATACATTGAAATAATTTGTTTAGGAGATGAGTTTTTGTCTTCCGCATTTAAGAACTTTTTTATAACATTTGCTATATGTCTTTTGGTGTTCGGTTTTATAGGACTGCAATACGTTTATCCTTGGCTTTCGGGAATCGTTAATTTCGACGATATGGGCGACACAAGTTCCGACGTGTCGAATAATGACATTTCGGGTGAAACGAGCGAAGATACCTCTACCCCCGTTGTTCCGTCCAATAACGATTTCGACGAAAAAGGCGACGTTTTCACCGCGGTAATAATGTGTGTGGATTCTAACAATCGCGCACTTAATTGCGTATTTATTGACGCAAACGCAAAAACAAAACGTTTTATTTATTGTCCCATGTCCACTTCGTTGCGCGTTGAAAACGAAGTCGGTGTTGCCGTTCCGATCGGCGACCTTTTCAGTACAATGTCGCCTGTAAATATTGCCCAAAACGTTTCCGCCATGACAGGTATTGAAACGAAATACTGTTTGCGTTTCAACCGCAATAATATCAAAGCCTTGTCTTCGATAATTCCCGGTGCAAGCGTAACTTTAAACGAAGACGTTATTTTTATAAACCCCGAATATGAAGACTTTATCCCCGTTGACGGCGAATATCCAGACGATTATTATATCACCATTTCCAACGTTGACGGCAGAGTGCTTCTTAACGAAAAACTGAACGGCAAAACCAAACTTGAATGGTTGTTGGAATATAACCCCAATACCAACGGCAAAGAATATAACGCGATTTACTCGCAAATTGCCAAATCTCTTATGCAGCAATTCTTTGACAACGAAAGCGCATTAAAAAGCACACAAGTTATGGCAAACATCATTAAGAATTGCGATACCAATCTTGCGCTTGATGCCGCAAGCGGTCATCTTGATACGATTTTCTCGTACGATGATTTCCAACTCCACGAAACCACCTTCCCGTCAAACTGGGAAACCGCAGTAACCAAATTGCGCGACCTTGACGGAAGTTACAACAAAAAATAAATCAGGTGTGATTATGAAAAAAGATTACTCTCCTGCTACCAAATGTATTCATTCGGGTTATGAACCCGAAAACGGCGGCCCTCTCGCTTTGCCGATATATCAAAGCACGACCTATTCTTACAGTTCTCCCACAGAAATAGGCAAACTTTTCGACCTCACCGCCGACGGTCACATGTATTCGCGTATTTCCAACCCGACGGTTGCTTGTGTCGAAGCCAAGATTGCCGATTTGGAAGGCGGTATCGGTGCGCTTTGTACCTCGTCGGGACAAGCAGCAAGTTTTCTTGCTGTTGCGAATATCGCATCGGCAGGCGACCATATTCTTGTTTCGTCAAAGATTTACGGCGGCACTACCAACCTCTTTAACGTAACTATCAAACGTTTCGGAATTGATTGCACCTTCTTCGATCAGGATATCTCCGACGAAGAATTCGAAGCGATGATTCAACCCAACACCAAGCTTATTTTCGGTGAAACTATTGCAAACCCTGCACTTTCGATTTTTGATATCGAACGTATCGCAAAGGTTGCTCATAAAGCAGGTATTCCTCTTATCGTGGATAACACCTTTGCAACGGGCGTACTTTGCAAACCGATTGAATTCGGTGCGGACATCGTTGTTCTTTCCACAACAAAATACATGGACGGCCACGCCGTTCAACTCGGTGGCTGTGTTGTCGACAGCGGTAATTTCGACTGGACTCAAAACGACAAATTCCAAGGTCTTTGCACGCCCGACGAATCCTATCACGGCATCGTTTATACCGAAAACTTCGGCAAACTCGCTTACATCACCAAAATGCGCGTTCAGCTTATGCGCGATTTCGGCGTTTATCCTCCTGCTATGGCGGCTTTCTTGCTCGACTTGGGCATGCAAACCCTCGACGTTCGTCTTGAACGCCATTGTAAAAACGCTCTCGCGGTTGCAAAATTCCTTGAAGACAGCGGTTATGCCGAATATGTAAATTATGCAGGACTTGAAAGCAACAAGTATTACGACCTTGCACAAAAATATCTTCCTAAGGGTTGTTGCGGTGTTGTTTCGTTCTGTATCAAAGGCGGACGTGAAAAAGCAGAAAAGTTCATGAACTCTCTTTCGCTTTTCGTAAACGCGGTTCACGTTGCAACGGTTCATTCTTGTGTGCTTCACCCCGCAAGTGCAACTCACAGACAGTTGAGCGACGAAATGTTGGTTGCGGCAGGAATTGATGCAGGTCTTATCCGCATTTCTGTCGGCATTGAAGATATTGACGACATAATCGGCGATCTTAAATCCGCTTTGGAAAAAACTTTTAATTAAAGTGTGTAAATATCCTATTGAAATTTAAAATAAAGTATGATATTATTTAATTGATTAAATACGGAGGTGTTTGTTATGGCATATTCTATCAACAATGAAACTTGCATCGGCTGTGGTACCTGCGAAGCAGAATGCCCCGTTAGCGCAATCTCTGTTGCTGATGACGGCAAGTACGTAATTGACCCTGAACTCTGTCTTGACTGTGGCGCATGTGCAGGCGTATGTCCTGTTGACGCTCCCCAAGCATAATAATTAAGGGCCGAGACCCGATAATGCGTTCATAGGGCACGCCCTATGGGCGCATTGTTGTTTTTGTTTGACAAAATATGCATTTTTCAGACATTTTTTATAACCGTTAGGAACTTTGTGGGGTGTTATTTATGAGCGAAACCTACACAAATAGAATAAACGCCGATATACTGCTTAATGAACCTATCGGCGGAATCCGTTTCGGAACAGACGCGCTCTTACTTGCCGATTTCGCATCTAATATGCGAAAAGGGCTTTGTATCGACCTCGGCACAGGTTCGGGCGTAATCCCGTTGCTTTTACTCGCAACGGGTTGTAAGGCAAATTTTTGCGGTCTTGAACTTCAACCCGACTATGCAAAAATAGCGCAAGAAAATGCAAGGATCAACAACTTTTCAGAAAGATTCAACGTAATTTGCGGAAGCGCCGAAAATTTTAAAGAGATTTTCACTTGCGGAAGTGCCGATTACGTTATCACCAATCCGCCCTATATGCGTTTGGATTGCGGAGATAATAACGAATCTGTCGCGCTCAATATCGCAAGGCGAGAGGTTTCGGGCGGTATTGATATGTTTTGCAAAGCGGCTTCGTGGTGCTTAAAAAGCGGAGGCGGTTTTTTTGCCGTTTACCGACCTGACAGGTTGGTCAATCTGCTTTATGCCATGCGCGAAAACCGAATCGAACCGAAACGGCTTCGCGCTGTCACATCCTCTGTCGGCAAAAAGCCGTCTTTAATTCTCGTTGAAGGCAGAAAAGACGGAAAAGAGGGGCTTGTTTACGAAAACGACCTTGTCATTTATTCCGACAACAGCCACTCCGAGCAAACTGACGAAATGAAAGAAATTTATAATAGATTTTAAATAGCAAGGGCAAACAATGACAAAAAGAACGGTTGCGATAATTTTAATAATTGTTATGCTTCTTCCCGTCGTTTCGGCGGGGGGTGTTCTTTTTGCGCAAAAATCCGAATTTGATAAATTCGATGCAAACCGCGAAAATTCGCTTGAAGATGCTATCGGGAACGCCTTTGAAACAAAGGGCGAAAGAAACGAATTATCAACCGAAAACGAACGTTATATCGTTAAATTTAAAGACGAAACGCCTCTATCCCAAATCGAACGCGCGTTAAAAGAAACAGAATACAGACTACTCGCCGAGAGCGAAACACGTCTTGTTGCCGTCGCGCTTGAAAATGATGTTTTTCTCGACAAATATGCAGATATTATCGACTATTCCGAACCCGACCTAATACGCGACACATTGATGATTACCGACGATGCGGTGACTTTACCTGCTTATGAATCGTTGGGTGTTCATTCGGCGTGGGATATCGCCGTCGGCACAAGCAACGTTATCGTTGCCGTACTTGACACGGGCGTTGAGCGCGAACACGAAGATTTGGTTGACGTAAACATTCTTCACGGTTACGACGCGGTAGGACGCACTTCGGGCGTTTATGAAGACAGCGCAGGACACGGTACGGGGGTTATCGGCATAATCGCCGCCACCGCCAACAACCAAAAAGGCGTTGCAGGTGTAGCACACGGTGTTTCTATTCTTCCGATTAAAGTAACGTCGAGCAGTACCGCGATTTATTCGTCGGACTTGATTTCGGGCATCCGCTTCGCCGCCGATGCAGGCGCGAAGGTTATCAATATGTCGGTCGGCGGTTATTCCTCGTCTTATGCCGAGCAGGAGGCGGTTAATTATGCCGTTTCTAAGGGTTGTATTCTTATCTCGGCGGCAGGCAACGGCGGAAACCGTCCTTATGCCGACCAAAAAAGTTATCCTGCTTCCTATGACGGCGTGATTTCGGTTGCTTCCTGCAACGAAAACGGCGAAAGAAGCAAATTTTCACAATATAACGATTCGGTTGACGTTGCCGCAATCGGCGAAGCGATTACAATGCCATATATGGAAGACGGCGCGTCGGTTTACCGCACCGATTCGGGCACAAGTTTTTCCTGCGCGATTGTCAGCGGTATTGCCGCACTTGCTTCTTCTTACATCGATAACGGTATCCGTTTCGGGAGCGACGAATTTTTATCACTAATTATTGAAACCTGCGGTAGTAACCGAAATATCGAATTCGGTCACGGTATAATAAACGCATACGAAATCGTAAGCAAAGTAAATGAACCGATAATAACCGGTGTTTTCAACGGCGGCGTTTATTCCGAAAGTGTCCGCGTCGGTTTTAACAGAGGATCTGCCGTATTAAACGGCGAACCTTTTGCCGACGGCGATTCTATACTCAAAAACGGCAAGCACACCCTTACTGTCACCGACAAGGGCGTTGGCAAAACCGTATCTTTCCGTTTGGATTACAGCCCGCTTTCCTTTGAATTCAAAGAATTTGCGGCATTTTCATACTTTACTTTCGAACGCGGAACTGCGCTTTTAGACGGTTTTCCCTATGCTTCGAAAGAACATATCACTTCTTCGGGCAAACACGAATTTGTCCTATTTGACGGCGAAGAAACTATTAAAAAAGATATATATCTTCAATATTCTATCCCACAAGTTTACGGTGTTGAAGACGGCGCAATTTATTCCGAACCTGTTCATATCCGCATCATC
>JAGBUH010000153.1 GCA_017630915.1 Clostridia bacterium | reverse complement strand
GACTTTATACAAACGGCAATCAAGGCGAAAATTCCTGTTCGCGTAATTATTACAACGATAAAAAAACGACCGATTGTTAATATGTTAGCAACGATTGACGAGGGGTTCTCGTATTCAGTCGATAAAGCGGGCGACTTAAAGTATTCTATTAAGTTGACCGAATTTCCCGACGGCGCGTGGGATTATGTCAACGCGTCCCCGAACTTGCGCTCGTTGCTTTCAAAATTAACAGTTCAGAGCGTAGCGAAAAAGGCACTTTCAAAAGTTGGGTTAATATAAAATGCAATATTTATATTTGATAAACGGCGAATCCGTCGAAAATATAGTTTCGCCCGAATGGTCGGACGATTTAGACGCGTTTTCAAATCCGTTTTCTTTTACAACTTATTCTTTGTATGAAGTCGGGTCGCTTTTTCAGATAATGACGCAAGACGGCGAAATTGTCTTAAAGGGTATAATTACCGATTTTGAACAATCCGAAGAAAATGTCTTTCGTTATTCGGGCTTTGATTGCGGATTTTATATCAATCAAAACGAAATCATCGAGCAATTTAAGTCAATGAAGATTTCGGACGCTATCAAGAAATTATGTCAAAATTATTCAATCCCCGTCGGGGATATTCCCGAAATGTCGGCGACAGTAACAGAGATTTTCAAAGATAAAAAACTTTCGGACGTAATAAAAACATTGCTTGAACTTGCAGTCAAAAAGGGTTCAATAAAAGATGTTTATACAACGTGCGCAAAAGGTAAATTCGAGGTCAAGCAATACGAAACAATAAACGATTTGTCGGGCGAACTTGTTGACGCGTTTTCAATGAGTAGCGAAAAATCTATTTATAACCCGACAATTAAAGTTTCAATGCAAGATTTACGAAATAGAATCATCGTTGCGGATAATTCGGCGGAAAATTTAACGCGAATACAAGTTGAAGACGCCGAATCTATTAAAAAATATGGTTTATTATGCGAAGTCGAAACAGTTGACACGTCAAAGACTAATAATTTAAAGAAAATTGCTTCGGATAAATTAAAAGAATTGAACGTTCTTTCAAAGACAATTGACGTTTCGATGTTGGGCGATTATCGCATGCATAAAGGCGTTATTATGCCGATAAACGACGAGAAGTTCGGGATTAAAGGTTTATTTTTGATTAAGTCTTCAAAACATACTATTGACGGAAAAACCGAACGCGTGGCGGTTTCTCTTGAAATGAGGTAACAGGCATGGAAGATAACAAAGACTTCTTTTCGGTTCTTGCGGGCGAATTGAACAACCGAAACAACCCGAAAGATTTAAAAAGCGCTATTATTGCGCGCGTTGAACAAATAACGCCGTTAATAATTGTCAGCTATGCAGACGGAAAAATCATGTTGCAAGAAAACGACGAATTGATAATTTCCGAATGGTTTCGTTTTCGTTGCGATATTGATTCGACAGGCGTTATGTCTTCAACTGTTACGTCGGAACTTGATTCCGCGCAAAGTATAAAAGAAGTTCATTCTTATACGGGCGCAGATTGTCAAATCCCGACGGCGATTGTTCATTTATCAAACGCGATTTCGGGCGTTCGCGACGAATTACTTGCTTTAAAATGTAATTTGCAAATCGGCGACAATGTAATTATTGCAAGCCTTGAACAAAAAGACCGTTTTATATTGTTAGACAAAGTATTAAATAAGGGCGAATAAAATGTTTCCTACAATAGCAACTTCGGCGGAGTATGAACAACCGCTTCGCGAACAAATAATTTCGACATCGACTGAACTTGCGAAAACATTCTTCTTTAATTTCGAAGAAAAAAGCGTTGTTTTGTCGAATGGTAGCCCGAAACTTGTTACAAATATTGACGCCATTCGACAATGGATAACTTTATTTGTAATAACCCCGAAAGATGTTTGTAAAATTTACGAGGGGACAGGGTTCGGAACTTCAATTCGAAAATTATTCGGGCGTAAGACATTAAATAACGGCTATGAAGAAGCCGAAGTCGAACGCGAAATCCGCGAGGGCTTGCCGTTATGTCCCGCAATAAACCGCGTAACAAGTTTTAACCTTGATAAGCAAGGACGAGTTATCAAAGTATATGTTCAAGTTGAACTTTTTGACGGGTCGTTAATTGATACGACAGTAGATACAAAATTTGTAATCAAATAAGGGGATTTTATGTTTAAGGATATAGAAAAAACCGCCGACGAAATAACGGCGGATATTTTGCGCGAAGTTCCGTCAACTTATCAAAAAAGCGTCGGTTTTCCGATTTGGGATTATTCCCGCGCGCTTGCTATTGGCGGATTGTCAAAAATTTATGACCTTTTGAAATATGTTTGCTCATTCGGCGATATTAACAATTTTGAATATGACGACCTCGTGAAATTTGTTTATCAAAGACGCGGGATTGTTGCAAATAAAGCGACAGTCGCAACAGGAATTTTGAACGTTACAGGCAACGGAACAATAAGAAAAGGCGATTTATTTCAGACTGAATCGGGCTTGCAGTTCGAAGCAAGTGAAACAAGAACAATTGTCGAAACTGGTATAATTGCGATTCGTTGCATTGAAGCGGGGATTGTCGGCAATGTTCCACCGAATACGATTAACGTTATACCGATTAGTATTGCGGGGATTGCTTCCGTAAATAACGAAACCGAATTAAGCGGTGGTTATGATAAAGAAACAAAAGAATCTATTATCGAACGTTATTTCGAAGATATTCAAAGCCCGATAACAAGTAATAATAAAAACCATTATAAAAAATGGGCGAAAGAAGTTGCGGGCGTAGGCGACGCGAAAATAAAATCATTATGGAACGGCGACAATACAGTTAAAGTCGTTATAATAAATTCGAATAACGAAACCGCAGACAAAGCGCTTGTTAATGATGTTCAAAGATATATTGACCCGTTCGGATATAAAGTCGTAAACGGCGCAAACGTTGTCGGATATGTTCAAAATTACGACGATAGCGGAAATGTTCAAGCGGGCGAAACTGTTTTTGCTGATTGCGAATTAACTTCCGTATTAACTACCGCACAAGCGGACGAGTTTAATTTCGAATCCGATAAAAAATACGGGTGGGGACATGGTAACGGCGAAGCAGATTGCGGGGCTTATGTAACCGTAGAATCGGCGCAAGCAAAAGAACTTTCAATTTCAGCGAAAATCATTTTGCGCGCGGGCGAAAATATCGGAAGCGTTGTCGAAAATATAAGAGATTCAATTCAAGAATATTTGAAATCGACTGTTTTTGTCGATTCTTATATAAGTTATGCGAAAATCGGTTCTTATATTCTAAAAGCCGACGGCGTTCTTGACTATGAAGAATCAAGTTTTCTTGTAAACAACGCAAAAGATAATATTCTTTTGACTGATTCCGACGAAATGGTTGAAATCGCAGTTCTAAAAGATTTAAAAATCGAGGTTAAAGAATAATGTCATTAAAAGACGAAATAATCGCGCTAATAAATAGCGCTTACAGGCATGATAAGTTTATCGGCGATTTTACGGACGCTATTTCGATTGTTTTTAATCGTTTAATTGCGATTTGCGAATCTATTCGAAACAATACGTTCTTTGATTCGTTGGACGAATACGGCGTTTCGTGGTGGGAAAAACATTTAAACATTATTCCGAACGCTTCGCAGACGTTAAGCGATAGAAGCTCATCAATTCAAGCGAAATATTTATCAAGCAGTCATAATTCAATAAAACTTTTACAAAGTCTTTGCGACGCATGGAAAAACGGCGAAGTTGAAGTTGATTTTATTGACGGGAAATTTGAATTTAAGTTTGTTGGGGCTTATGGTGTTCCAGTTGATTTAGATTCATTAAAAGAAGCCGTTGACGAAACAAAGCCCGCGCATATTGGCGTTAGTTATATTTTCAAATATTTGTTTATTGAAGATATACACAATGTTAAGACGTTAGAAGAATTAGAAAGCATAACTATTGAGGAGTTTGCTTTAGGAAAGGACGAATAAAAATGCCTAAAAATACAGATATTTTGAATTTATTTGAATATGATGTCGAAACCGACGGAAAATTGACATTCAATATCGGACTTGCTTTAAATGATAATTTTGACAAAATAGACGCATTCGCAAACGGGATTCAAAGTTTGTCAAATTTAAACGATTTGGGCGAAAAAAGGTTCAACGATATAAATACTCAAATCGCTAAAAGCGTTACAAAAACTGAATTGTACGATTCTAACGGATACATCAAAATTGATAAAATATTGAAAGAATCATATATAAGCGGAACTTCATGGTATCGAATATATTCCGACGGGTGGATTGAACAAGGCGGTTATCTTGCTTCTTGCTCAAACGCGGGGACAGATGTCAATTTGTTAAAATCTTTTTCAAATACGAATTATACAATTCAAGTAACGCCGTTAGAAAAAATCTACAACGCGCATATCGCATGGGCAACAAAAAAAAGCAAAAGCGTTATAACATTACATTCAAGCGCAAACGCGGGCGGAACGGCAAATTTAAAAAGTAATTGGTATGCTTGCGGATATTAGACGCACCCGTCTTGATAAAATGTCATTTCCGCAAATAACCGAAACTTATGTCAACGGAACTTCTGGATATATTATATGGTCGAATAAATTTTGCATACAATGGGGGCGTACAACAGCGAACGGAACGATTACTTTGTTAAAATCGTTTATTGATACAAATTATAGTGTTGACGGAACTCCAATCGGTACAAATGGACGAGGCTATGCAATAAGAGCATACGATTTGACAAAGACTTCTTTTGCTTTAGGCGGGGGGTACGCAACAAATACGGGTGTTTCAACTACTACACATGGTTTCAGTTGGGAAGCAAAAGGCTATATATCATAACGCCCCCGTTTTGATAAAATATTGAAAGAATCTTATTCAAGCGGTTCTTCATGGTATCGGGTTTATTCCGATGATTTTTGTATTCAAGGCGGAAACGCCGTGCGAGTCGGTTCAATCACGCAAATTCAATTATTGAAAAATTTTGCAAATACAAATTATACAGTTATAACAAGTCATTTTTATTCAGAAAGTGCGGATTGTAACGAAAGATATATTCAAGTAAAAACAACAAATTCTTTTTCAATTCATACATATTCAAAGGGTGCAGGTTCGCAAGAATGGATTGCAATGGGCTTTCTTGCATAACGCACCCGCATTGATAAAATGTCATTTCCTGTAATTATAGAAACATATTTTTCGGGAACTTCGGGGTATCGTATATGGTCGCCCGATACAAACGGATATAAATATTGCGAACAATGGGGAAGAGCAACGCCCGCACAAAATAACAATGGGACGATTGACGTTACACTATTAAAAGAATATATAAATACAAATGGTATTTGTTTAGTATCAAGCGCAGACGTTACGTTTATGAGCGGTGGCGGTATAAATTACGGAACATCAAGCGCAAAGTTTATAAATACAAAAACAATAAGAGTCAAAACGGCTACTGTAAGCAATGAAGAAAAATACAAACAATGGTTTACAAGCGGTTATATAGCATAAAGGGGGATAAACATGTCTTATGAATTAAAAAAACCTTATACAGACGAGCAAAGAGCAGATTTTATCGTCGAATACAATCATAATAAAGGCTTGAAAATTGAAGAAACCGAATCTTTTATTTTTGCGTTAGAGTATAACGAAATAATGGAAAACGGCGTTCCCGTTATTGATTCAAAATACGAAGAAAAACAAGCAGAAATCAGAAAAGCTGAATTTGAACTTGCTTTTTTTAATACGTCGTTGGGTTGGATTCGTAGAAGCGTAACAATGAAAGACGGGTCAACAAAATCGTTTTTAACTGATTTATTACCGCAGTTAATCGCGGGGATTCCTGTTCTTGCGTATCAATTGCCCGATTTTACAAAAGACGTTAATATTGTTGACTATCAACAAAAAGTTCTCGTAACAAATGAATTTTTGCAAGAATGCAAAAACCAATTATACGCGGATTTTTACGGAATTTCGCCGACTGAATAACGAGAATACACCAAAATATCAAAACGGGGGCGTTATGCTATAAATCCGATAGTCGTCCAGTCGGCTTGATAATTTGTATTATATTGATAATATTGAAAAGTTGTTTTTGTTAAACTTCCGCAATCAACATCGAGATTACTCGCCATTGGTCCAGTTCCTGTTCTATCCGACGGCATACCTGTGGCGTGTACGACGTAATTTGTATTTTTATATGCTTTCATCAATGAAACGGTTTTGTTTGAACTATGCCCCCATTGAATACAAAGTTTATTTGAAAAAACTATATACCCCGAAGTTCCGTTTTCGTATGATGTCGTAATGTACGGAAAAGACATTTTATCAAAACGGGGGCGTCAGCAATTATGCAAGATGTCGAGAATATCAAGCGCAAATTCTTTATGTCTTTGACCGCCGTTTTTTAAATAATTTTTGATATAACTTTCGACGCGTCTTGCGCGAATACGAGATTTGCAAAGTTTTTTCAATTCTTCGGGCGTATTTTTGTTAAAAAGGTCAAGTGATATATAACTTTCGTTGACTTCGTCTTGTGTAATTCCTATATATCTTTTTGTTACTTGTGGCGATGAATGGTTAAAAATCGTTTGTAATAATGTTATGTCGTGGAATTGTCTATAATGATGATAGCCGAAAGTTTTTCGCATTGTATGCGTACCGACGTTAATATAAAGTTGATTTTCTTCGCAAGCCCGATTTATTAAGCGGTAAACTTGCGAGCGGTCAAGCCTTGCCCCTTTCCACCCTCGAAAAAGAGGTTCGTTTAAGTCTTTATTTTTGCAATATTCGTTTAAGACTTTTTTAACATCTTCGCGCAAGGGGAATTGTTTATATTTTTCGGTTTTTTGTTCCCGAATAGTAACAAAATCTTTTTCGTAAACGTCTTTGACGTTTAGATTAAGAATGTCCGAAATTCTTAAACCGCTTGAAATTCCTAAAAGGAAAATGACCGCATATTTAGGATAATAAGTTCTAAACCAATCAAGCAAGAGTTTTAAATCATCTTTCGAACGTATAGGTTCGACAACGTTAATTTTTCTATCCATTTTGTATATTCCTTTCGTTTTCAAATTTATTTTTATATAAAGGCGCAAAATGCAAATAAATTTCATCGGGGCGAACGTTCCGACGTTTGGATATTCGCACCCGCTAAAGACTTTGTTCAAAAAGGGGAAATTACCGACAGTAACAAAAGGCTTTTACGGCGGGGAATTAACGAAAGATACAGTTTCGCTCGAACATCTTCAACCGCATTCACAAGGCGGGCGAACTATTCTTGAAAATTTGGTTCTTGCTACGAAAAAAAATAATAATGCGCGGTCAGATTTGCCGATTTTAGGCTTTATAAATGTTGAATGTATAAAAGAATACTTAAAACAATTTCAAGGGGTTAAGGTGGGCATTCTCGACGGGGATTTATACATAAAATTGATAATTAAAACACTAAAAAAAATGGGGGTCGAATTATGAGAAAAGAAAAAATTTTATCGGTAATATACGACGTAAAACCCGACTATATAGACCGCCATGTTGAATATGGCGACGATAAAATAATTGTTTATGACAAAAAGGGGGATAGAATAACCCTTGCGGAACATAAGAAATTATATCCATATCAATTATTAAACGATGTTCGATTTACTATTGAAACAACAAAAAGAACGTTTATCTTTGTTATTGAATCGGGCTACGTTTGGAACGGGGCGGACATTCCGTCGATTCTTTG
>JAGBUH010000152.1 GCA_017630915.1 Clostridia bacterium | reverse complement strand
TTCAATTCCGCTTCGAGTCCGACAGCAACTGGATTTTCGTAGCCGAAGTTGAAGTTTATGAAGGCGAACCCGAAGATCCTCAACCCGAACCCACCTATACACTCGGTGACGTTAACGACGATAAAAAGGTTGATTCGGTTGACTATCTCCTCGTAAAACGCGCTTGTTTCAAGACTTATATCCTCTCGAACGAGGAATTCAAGCGCGCTGACATCAATATCGACGGCGCGATGGACTCTACCGATTACTTACTTGTTAAGAGAATCGCGTTCGGCACTTATACCGTTAGTTAATATACGGCATTATCTTTCACCCGTCTGAAAAGACGGGTGATTTTTAATGCGTAATTCAGCAAAAACGGCGGTTTTAAGTCGATTTGCCGCTGTGGCATAGCGTTCTTTTTATGTTTTTTCACTTGACAACGACGAACATATACATTAAAATAAATTTATAGAAAAAACAAGGAGAATAAACATGAAAAGAACAACACGTTTACTTGCATTTTTGCTTATCTTTACGATGTTGTTTGCCATGATGCCGTTGAGCAGTTTTGCTGCTTCGACCGCACTTAAAGGCAAAACCATCATCGCATTGGGCGACAGTTTGACCGACTACGGCGGAGATTATGCTTACGCAACCGTACTCGGCAAATCCCAATATTTAGGTACGCCCGTTATTAACGCAGGTGTCGGCGGCGACACCACCCGTCTTGCTTTCAGCCGTTTCTATGAAGACGTGTTAAGCAAGAGCCCCGACGTCGTTACAATCTGTCTTGGTATGAACGACCAAGCGTGTCTTATCGCAAGCGGTATGCCCAACACACCGTTTGACGTTTACAGAGAACAACTTACCTACTTCGCAAAAAAACTCCAAGAAATCGACTGTGACGTTATCTTCGTTACACCTCAACCCGTTGTTGTTGGCACAGGTTTCTATCCCCAAGGCGGCGGACAGTACGGCCTTGACTACGGTTACGGATATATGGACGATTTCTGCAATATTATGCGTGAAGTTGCGCTTGATACCGGAAGCAACATCGTTGACATCTTCTATGAATGCGACTTTGTTGACGTAAAGAAAATCGTATCATCCGATGGTATCCACCAAACCAACTACGGCCGCGAACAATATGCGAAATATATCGCAGAAAGTATGCTCGCGATTTACGACGGTCAAAACAAAGCGACTATGACCGTTAAGTGCGTTGACGAAAACGGCAACCTCTTAAAAACCGAAACCATATCGGGTAAAGCAGGCGCACACATCGTTGTTCCCTCTCCCGAAATCCCCGGTTATACCACCGATGATGCCGACGTTCCCACCACTTACGTTAACGGCAAAACCTTTACTTTTACCTATTCTTTCGCTCCGGAAGACCTTGTCAACGAAGCGATGGCTATTCCTTACAACGAATATGGCACAAAGGTTATTGAACTCGTTCGTGAAAAGATTAGCGAAGCGCAAGATATCATCAACGACAAAAATTCTACCGTTGACCAAGTCGTTTCTTGCTACACCGAACTCAAAGAACTTCTTAAAATCAAAGGCACCGAAAACTACACCCTCTCTATCGGCGCATCTTACACAGCAACCGCACCTAACAGAGGCGACAAGTTTGACGATGACGGCAAACGTCTTACCGACGGTGTAAAGGGTTACCCCGACGGCAGAGAAGGTTATTCGGGTTGGGACTCCACCCCCGTTGAAATCGTTGTCGATCTCAAAGAAGTTACAAAAGCAGACTATTTCAGCGTTTACTGCGCATCGAGCCAATGGGGCATCAAGCGTCCCAATAACTTGACCGTATCTATTTCGACCGACGGCAAGAGCTACACCACACTCGGAACTCAAACCGCAATAAAAAACGTTATCGAAGCAAAATCGGGTTGGGATACCTCGATTATTTCGGTTGTTACCGACACCCCCGTTGATGCAAGATACGTTAAATTCCAAATGAATCCTAACGGCAGTTTCATTTGGATAGATGAAGTTGAAGTTGCGATTTCTCCCGAAAAGGTTTATAACGGCATTCACGTTTCGGCTATCAACAAGAGCGTTCAGACAGGCGACAGCGTGATTTTCACCCCCGATTTCGGCACAATCACCTCCGCAAACGCAAACCACAGATGGACCTTTAACGTCATCGCAAAATGGGATCTCGCGAAGAACGCATACGTTGTAACCAGCGCAACACAAGGCAAGGGTTCTTCGTCCGTTTCGGATATTACCTTGGCTGACGACGAAATCCTTATTGCTACCCATTGTGATGAAACCAACTACAAGAGCGTTGACTCGTTCAAGAAGGCAACATCCCTCAAAGTAGGTCAGGAACTTACTCTTGACGGTATCAATGTTGAAAACGCAACACGCGAATTCGCTTCTTACGTTGCAATCACCGACTATCCCGAAGAACAACCCATCGAGGGCGAAATGTTCTGGGTAACCCACTATGATGACAGAAGACCAGAAGGCGCTGGTACTATTTTCACCGGCACTTACGACGGTTGCGAATGGTGGTTGCACGTTGCATTCAAGCCCGTTGAAGGTCTTGACAACGTTTATGAAGTTGTTCAAAAAGATATGAACGGCGGCAGCGGTAAGGCGAAAACTCTTCCCGTTCCCGAAGGCGGCTTTGTTTGGGCTTGTAACGGCGGTAACGACTATATTACCGGCGAAAACGACCCGACAAGACTCAATTACACCAACGCAGGCAGCAAAGCCGCAATGGCACTTGCAAGACAAATGCAAATCGGCGAACAGTATATATTCAGCGGACTTAACCTCAACACAAGAGAAGTTCCCACCACCACTCCTCACATCGACTATTTTGCACCCGAATACGTTTGCACCGCGCGCTATGCGCTCTATAACGGCGAAAACGTTGTGGTTCCCGAAGACACTATCGTTCCCGATAACCTCGCGAAAGATAAGACCTATACCGCAGAAGGTATCTACTTCTCCAACGGTGTTGCTTCCTATCCCGACGAAAACGGCAAATCGCTTACCGATGGCAAAATGCCCACCGGCGACGCGAAGTATAATGACCTTGGCTTCGTAGGTTTCAACAAGGGCACCGATGCATACAGACAAAACGGTTACGTATCGGTTACCGTTAACCTCGGCGCAAGTTATTCCGTAGATAAATTTATCGCTCGCGTTGGTTCTTCTTTCCACTCCGGCGTTGGTATCAGCATTCCAAAGACCGTTTCGGTTTACGTTTCTGACGATAACAAAACTTGGGTTGAAGCAGGAACAGTAACTCCTGCCGACGACAGTTCGAAGAGTGTTGTACCCGCAACAATTTCGCTTGACAAGAGCGTCGTTGCTCAATACGTTCAATTCCGCTTCGATTCCGATACCAACTGGATTTTCGTTGCCGAAGTTGAAGTTTACGAAGGCGAACCCGTACCCGAGCCCGAAGAACCCACCTATACACTCGGCGACGTTAACGACGACGATAAGGTTGATTCGGTTGACTACCTCCTCGTAAAACGCGCTTGCTTCAAGACTTATACCCTCTCTACCGAAGAATTCAAACGCGCTGACGTCAATATCGACACCGTTATGGATTCCACCGACTACTTGCTCGTTAAGAGAATCGCGTTCGGTACTTATAAGGCGTAAAACGCTCCCCAAAACATGTATGTTTTCGGGGTAAAAGGCTCATGTCCTTGAATAAAACAAGTTTTTGAATTTTATTTGTAATAAACCAGAATGCCGCAGGAAAAATATCCTGCGGCATTCTTCTTTTTATCTTTAATTCTTCTTTTGCGGATAGGGCTTCACCTCGTCGGTCAGATCCATAAGATAGTCAAGGCTTGTGTTATAATACTTCGCCAAAATCAATAAGTTTTCGGTGGTAGGAATCAATTCGCCACATTCGTATTTGGACAACGTACTTTGGCTTATTCCCGTATCCATTTGCACTTTTATTTGTGTATAATCTTTCACCACACGTATGAGTTTTATATTCTTCATATAATATTACCTCCATACTTCATTTATTCAATTATTGCATAAAATATCCTTGACATTTATAATGTGTTTGAATATAATATTTATATAATGAATAACGA
>JAGBUH010000151.1 GCA_017630915.1 Clostridia bacterium | reverse complement strand
GATGTGACCGCCTTGCCGTTAACGAGACAAATTTTTTCAAAAAAGATTAAAATATGTTGAAAAATGCAGGAAAAAAGTGTAAAATGATTGGTGTTAGTTTTTTAGAAGGATATTGTATAAATGAAGAGATTTGTATATGCCGATAATTCGGCAACAACCAAAATAAGCAAAACCGTGCTTGACAGTATGATGCCATATCTTACGGACGAATTCGGTAACGCGAGCAGCCTTTATTCTATGGGCGGTAAGGCACGTTTAGCCGTTGATACCGCAAGAGAACAGATTGCCAATGCTATCGGTGCATCGGCACGTGAAATTTATTTCACAAGCGGCGGAAGTGAGGCTGACAACTGGGCTATTAAAGGCACGGCTAAGGCTATGCTTAAAGAAGGCAAAAAACATATTATAACAAGCAAGTTTGAACACCACGCGGTACTGCATACGCTATCTTCACTTGAGCGTGACGGGTTTGAAATAACATACGTTGACGTTAACGAAAACGGAATCGTTAACCCTTGCGACGTTGAAAAGGCAATCCGCGAGGACACAGGTCTTGTTACTATTATGTATGCAAATAACGAAATCGGTACTATTCAGCCCATAAAAGAGATTGGCGCGATTTGCAGAAAACACGGTATTCCCTTCCACACCGATGCCGTACAGGCGGTTGGAAACGTGCCGATTAACGTTAATGAACAAAACATCGATATGCTTTCTATGTCGGCACACAAATTCCACGGACCGAAAGGCGTTGGTGCGCTTTATCTTCGTCGCGGTACCGTTGTGCACACCCTTATAAACGGCGGCGCACAGGAGTTTGGACGACGTGCGGGTACCGAAAACACCGCAGGTGTCGTTGGTATGGGCGTTGCAATAGAAGAAGCGGTTAAGACAATGGAAAGCCGCAACGAAAACAACCGTAAAATCCGCGATTACATCATAGAAAACGCGCTTAAAATCCCGCGTTCCCGCGTTAACGGCGATATGGAGCACAGACTCTCAGGCAACGTTAATATGTGCTTTGAGGGTATTGAGGGCGAATCACTTTTGCTTATGCTTGACTATAACGGCATACAGGCATCGAGCGGTTCGGCTTGCACGTCGGGCTCTTTGGACCCAAGCCACGTGCTTTTGAGCATCGGTCTTCCGCACGAGATTGCACACGGCTCACTGCGACTTTCGTTTGGTGACGGCAACACAATGGAAGACGCAGAATATATTATGTCGGTACTGCCCGATATAATAGCACGTCTTCGTGCTATGTCACCGCTTTGGGACAGTATAAAGGAGAATGAAAAGAATGTACACTGAACAAGTTATGGAGCATTTTTATAACCCGCACAACATGGGCGAACTTTCTGATGCTAACGGCATTGGCGAGGTTGGCAACCCCAAGTGCGGCGATATTATGCGTATGTATATAAAGGTAGACAAAGAAACTCAAATAATTACCGATGTAAAATTTATGACTTTTGGTTGTGGAAGTGCAATTGCAACATCATCAAT
>JAGBUH010000150.1 GCA_017630915.1 Clostridia bacterium | reverse complement strand
TATAAATTTATGATTATCCTCTCCCCCGTCGGCGCATACTACGCAAGCGGTCTTGCTCCCGTTAAGATTTGCGTTGAAGATGAATACGTTCGCGCTGTTAAGGGCGGTACCGGTTATGCGAAGGTCGGCGGTAACTATGCAGCTTCGCTTAAAGGTCAGGAAAAAGCAGAAAAACTTGGTTACGCTCAGGTTCTTTGGCTTGACGGTATTGAACACAAGTATATTGACGAGGTTGGCGCAATGAACGTTTTCTTCGTTATCGGCGACAAGGTTGTTACCCCGAAACTCGAAGGCAACATCCTCCCCGGCGTAACGAGAGATTCTGTCATCAACTTCCTCAAAGCAAAGGGTTACACTGTTGAAGAACGCAGAGTTTCCATTGACGAAGTTTATGAAGCAGGTCAAAAGGGCGAATTGAAGGAAATGTTCGGTACAGGTACTGCTGCTGTTATTTCCCCTGTTGGTTTGCTCGACTGGAATGGCAACAAACTCGTTATCAACAACAACGAAATCGGTACTATTTCTCAGATGCTTTATGATGAAATTACCGGTATTCAATTCGGCGAAAAGAAAGATGAGTTCGGATGGAGTCACGAAATCAAGAGATAATTCTCAATGACGAAATTGATTTGAATAACGAAAACGAGGGCGCGGAAGAAACTTCTGCGCCCGAACAGTATGAGGAAAAAAAATCGCGCAACCCCATTAAGCGAATGGTGGAGGGCGGTCTTTTCAACATACCGTTTTCTATCGTTTGCTATTCCTTTGTTTTTTCGGGAATTGTTTATATCATTTCGCGTTTTGTTCCTGCTTTTGCGGAGTTTTGGACCAAATATCCCGCGCAAGCAATTCGTTTTGTTCTTGCAAAGTTGACAGGGTGGATTCCCTTTTCGTTAGCCGAATGTCTGTTGCTCTCGCTTCCAATAATCGCCGTATTTTATATTATCGGTTCATCGGTCGCAACAAAGCACGACGATAGCGACAAAACCTTTTATAAATGGTTACGCCCTTTGATTTCTTTCATTTTGGTGATATTAACCATCTTCTTTGCAGGCTTTGGTCCTGCTTACGGAAGAAACAAATTATCTACAAATTTAAGCCTTGAACAAAATCCCGTTTCTGCCGAGGAATTGTATAACACCGCGTTGATAATCGCAAACGAAGCAAACGGAATAATAGGTGAAGTTGCTTTTGATATATCGGGCGCATCAATCATGCCGTATGACTACAAAACACTTGTGAGCAAGGTCAACGAGGCGTTTGACAGATATGCCGAAAGCGAAGATTATATATCGCATTTCAAGTCAAATCCCAAGCCGATAGCACTCTCAAACCCGATGACTTACACTCACATTTCGGGTGTTTACACGTTCATGACGGGCGAATCTAACATCAACACGAATTACCCCGACTTCCTGATGCCGTTCACGATGGCGCACGAAATGGCGCATCAGAGGGGCATTGCGAGAGAGGACGAAGCGAATTTTGTTGCGTTTTTGGTATGCATAAACAGCGATGACGTTTATATACGTTACAGCGGATATGCAAACATGGCTAATTATCTCAACTCGGCTTTATCGCGAGCCGATGCAGAGCTTTACAAGAAATTTGTTCTATATTCTTTGCCAAGCGACATGACAAATGAATTTATTGCATATTCAAACTTTTTTGATAAATACCGCGACAGCACAGCAAGCGAGGTTACGGGAACGGTAAACAACGCATTCCTGCAATCGCAAGGTCAGTCGGCAGGTACAAAAAGTTACGGTCTTGTTGTAGATTTGGCAGTTGCGTATTATAAATAAGTTAAAAAGACGGTGGCACTCCACCGTCTTTCTTTATTGTTCGTTTTCGATTTTTTTAAGTGTGTCTTTCTTTAAAACCTCGCGAAGTTGTTTAGTCCATTCCGACCATTCGCAGTTTTCTTCGCCGTAGGTAAGGTTCTCTTCAAATTCAAGCGGAATCCACGTTGAAATTGACGCTTCGTTATGAGAAATCACCGCTTCGAGATTATCAAGCGATTTGTATAGTTTCGCTTCCGGTGTGTTCATCGCTTCCATCTCGTCAAACAAAAGTGTAATCTCGTTTCTATAATTTTCGGGAAGTTTTTTCAAAATTGTTTCTAATGCCTTTTCTTCCTTTTCCTCGTGTGCTTCGGTTTTGAAGAATGCGGCAATATCGCCCGTCAGAGTTTCGCCGAAATCGTGAACAAGACACATTTTTATTACTTTATTGATATCAATTTCGGGATATTCATCGGCACAAAGCAAAGCCATAACCGCCAAGCGCCAAGAGTGTTCCGCAACAGATTCCCGTCTTCCCGACGAGGTATAAGAATGACGGGTGTGGCATTTTAATTTTTCAATTATATTAAGAAAATCTATATACTGTCTATGATCCATAATTGTACCTCTTTAACTTCCCTCTACATACGAATTATTATAAAAGTACATCTGTTACGAGCATAACGCAAAAGCCGATTAACAATGCATAGGTTGCGCCGCGTTCGCTTCCGTGCGCATGGGTTTCGGGAATCATTTCGTCGCTTACGACGTATATCATCGTACCGCCTGCAAAAGCCAGGGCGAACGGCAAAATTACAGAAGCAATGCTTACCGCAAAGTAGCCAATAAACGTTCCGATGACTTCGATAAGCCCCGTAAACATAGCGCAGACAAAGGTCTTTTTCGGCGTTACGCCTGCTGCAAGCATGGGGCCGATGATAACCATACCCTCGGGGATATTTTGCAAAGCAATACCGCCAGCGATAATCAACGCCTGCGCCGAGTCGCCCGAACCGAAACCGACACCCGCGGCAATACCTTCGGGAAGATTGTGGATCGCGATTGCAGTAACGAATAGCAAAACCTTGCTTAATTCTGTTTTATCCTGCTTTGTAGAATCGGACTCGACCAATTTATGCAGATGTGGAACCAACTTATCAATCAAATTCAAACAAAACGCGCCGACAAATATACCGATAACGGTAATGATCCAACCGTTCTTTCCGCCGTATTCAAGCGACGGAAGTATAAGTCCGAGCACGGCGGCAGCAAGCATTACCCCCGCGGCGAAAGAAAGCACGATATCCGAAAATTTGTGCGAAATACCCTTAAATATAAAACCGACCAGTGCGCCGATAACGGTTGCGCCGCCCACACCGAGCGCGGTTAATAACACGAGTTCCAAAAAAATCAACTCCTTTATTACATTATACTATGAAACAGCGATTTTTGCAAGGAATGTTTTTGTGGCAATTTATCTAAATTTGAATAACAGGTGGATATTTCTTGTTTCTTGTGATATAATCAATAAAAAAGTCGTTTTTCGAAAAGAAAGAAAAAATTATGGAATTTAACGAAAAATTGCAAGAGTTACGAAAACAAAAAGGAATAACGCAAGAAGAACTTGCCAATTTTCTCTTTGTATCGCGCACCGCGATTTCAAAATGGGAATCGGGCAAAGGGTATCCTAATATTGATTCAATAAAAGCGCTTGCGAAGTTCTTTTCTGTCACGGTTGACGAGCTATTGTCGAGTGACGAATTGATAAGCATTGCGGAGGAAGACAATAAGCTTCAAGAAAGCCGTTTTCGCGATTTGGTCTTCGGGTTATTGGACATTAGTGTCGTTATGTTCTTTTTCCTGCCGTTTTTCGCTCATAAGTCGCAGGATGTGATTCAAGCGGTTTCGCTTACCTTTTTGACCGATATGTCTATCCTTTTGAAGATTGCATATTACGGTTTTATCGTCGGAATGATTGTAATGGGCATCACTACTCTCGCGTTGCAGAACAGTAATTGTCGTTTTTGGGTGAAAAACAAAAGCGTTATTTCGTTGATCTTGAATACTCTCGCCGTTTTTCTGTTCATCGTCAGTCCGCAACCCTATGCAGCGATGCTATTATTCATTTTCTTGATCATCAAGGTTTCGATTCTTATAAAAAAACATTGACACGAAAAGTGTCATTGATGTGACACACCGTTTCTTGAATAAAATCACTCCCTCTTTTAAAGTATTTTTAGGCGTATGCCGAATATTTTAAAAGAGGTTTTTATTATGAAAAAGAAACTTTATTTGTCTTTATCACTTCTATCGGCTTTTATCATTTGGACTTTGGCGGTGGCGTTTATTGATGTACAATCAATAGGTCCGCTTGACACAAACGTGGGATTTTCAACGTTAAATCAATTTGTTCATCAACTTACCGACGTACATTTGCAAGTTTACATAATCACGGATTGGTTGAGTATAATTCCGATTTTGCTTGTTGTTTGTTTTGCTGTTTTTGGTTTGGTACAATGGATAAAAAAAAAGAATTTTTTGTTGGTTGACCGTGACATTATTACACTTGGTGCTTTTTACATTTTAGTTTTTGCGATATATGTATTTTTTGAATTCCTTATTATAAATTACCGGCCAATTTTGATTGAGGGTGTTTTAGAAGCATCATATCCGTCATCAACAACGGTTCTTGTAATGTGTGTTATGACCACCTCGATGATACAATTTGGCAAGCGAATCAAAAACGCCCCTTTGAAATGGGGCGTTAATACAGCAATTTCGTTATTTATTGCTTTTATGGTTATCGGTAGATTGATTTCGGGTGTACATTGGTTTACTGACATTATCGGAGGTGCATTATTAAGTGCAGGATTGATAACGATGTATGACTATTTTACCGATTAGTATTTTACAATCTGCTTTTGGCACCATTTAAACAACGCTTCTGACATTTTTAGAAAATTGACGGAAGCCCCGTTCTTTAAGTCGGAAAACGTTTTCAAAATTTCGCGTTCATCGGTTGACATAATTTTGAGCAGTTCATTAAGGTTACGCACGTATCTGCCGTTTTGGATATAGCATATTGCTTGAATAACAAAAGTCGCGGATTTATACAAACCTTTTAATACTTCCTCACTTTTATCGTGGAGCATATTGTGTACACAACCGTGATAAATATTGCAAGTCCCGATTTTGATTGCGCGAATAACGTCTGTTTTATCAATTTTCGCAATCAACTCGTCAAGACTTCCCTTTATCTCGATTGTATCGTGGCAAAATTGAAACAGGTCGGATATTTCCCAATTAAAAAGTTCGTCTTTACCCGACAAGAAGCCGCAGATTTTTTCGCGGTGAGGTAAAGTATCAAGTATTTGATTATACGTTTGAATATCATCTGCCGACAATGTATCAAGTATCACAACAATATCAATGTCGCTGTTTTCGGTCGCTTCGTTCCGTCCGTAACTTCCCTGCAAACCGATGAACCAAACGCGGTTTTTAAAAGTTTCTTCAAGGCGTTGGGTGAATATATCTATCCATTCGTTTATGTTAAGCATTTTTGTCTTCCTGCCATATTATCAAAGATTTTATGAGCATATAAATGAGCAGCTCAAAAGAGCCCGATACGAGTACAAGTCAGCAAAAGTACACCACATTAATTGTCAACGCAAATCCGTATGTTTTCCGGAGTAATGTTTCCTTTTACTAATACTTCCGGAGAGAATAAATTTCCGTCTTTGTATTGAGATAGTGGAATAGCAGTTGTTTCGTATAATTTTACAAATAACTCGGAGGCGCGCTCGTTTATAGGGATATTCATTCCGCCATACTTTGCTCCACCGTATTTGTACATCATAGCAAAGCTGATATAATCCATACTTGCAACGATGCAATCATTTTCATCTACAGTGATTTCGAGACATATCGTATCATCGGAGAACATTTTATTGTCAGACGTAGATAGCCAACAAAACACAACATCTTTTCTAAGTTCAGTAAAAGACTCGTATCTTGATGTAGTTTTAAGACCACTGTGCATTATGCTGTCAAGATTCGCTTTGTCGGTATAATGATAAACTTTCATTTTACATTTTCCTTTGCGGTGTTGATAGAGGAAATAAGCATTCTGCGAATTGAACCACAATCGTGTAGAACGGTCTTTGCAACTTCATCGGAAATCAATCCTGCTTTTTGAGCAATCTCGATCCAGTATTCTGTTTCATAGCATTCCTTTAATGCAATCTGCAGCTTGGCAATAAAATCAGGGCGGCTGTGAGCATATTTCGCCTCGCGTATATTTGCTCCAATACTCGTTCCGCTTCGTTCAAGCTGATTTGACAGAGAATAATGTCCTTTTATATTTTCTGTCAGTTTTAAGATTTGAATTGCAAATTCTGTTGACATATCAGCAAGTTTATTTTCAGACATTGAAATCACCTCTTTGAATACATTATATCACAGGTTTCAACGATTTTCAATGAAATCGCGCAAAGCGCGATGAAATCCTCGTTTCACTCGGATGAAATCTGCTTCGCAGATGAAATTAAATCCGTCCAATCTCCCGACGAAGTCGGATTTTATCACGAAGTGATTTCATCCCACGAAAGCGGGATTTATCCCGTCCGATAGGACGGATTTAGTTGAAAAGACTCCACATTTGTCATAGACAAATGTGGAGTCTTTTCTTGGTGCCGGAAGCGGGGGTCGAACCCGCACGGTATCGCTACCACTGGATTTTGAGTCCAGCACGTCTGCCAATTCCATCATTCCGGCAATTATTTCGCGTTTTTTCACCGCGCAAGACGTATTATATCACACTATTTTTACTTTTGCAAGTGTTTTTTTTGTTGACGATTAAATTTCCTTGTGTTACAATATAAAAAATACTAAAATTAGGTGATTTTTATATGGATTGGCTATTCAAATCCAACTCTGCCATCGACGAAACCGCTGCTACAACGAAAAGGCGCAAGTTTTTTGCTATTGGATTAACATTTTTAATAGTATTTTATATCAGCTCAATCATTTCGGTATTGATATCTACGGTTCCGACCTATGCGATTTTGTTCGGTGATGAAGCATTTATGAACATAATATCGGAAAATATTGATTCCGATTATGACACAATAATGGGTATAGTTGAAGAACAGTTGCCGATAATCATTGAAGAAAACTCGTCTGCTATACAAATGATAAACTTATTTACAACCGTTGGTACGATTATTTGTGTTTTATTTTACTGTATTAAAATCGAAAAACGCAGATTATTCACCCTTGGTTTTGTTAAGAAGGGTGCATTAGTTGAATATGCGATTGGACTTTTAATAGGACTTTTGATGTTTGCATCGGTTTATGGCATTGTTTTATTAAGCGGTGAAGCGAAGTTTATCGGTTTTAATTTCGACGTTTCGATTGGAACGGTTTTGCTTTTCCTTTTGGGATTTATCATTCAAGGTGCAAGTGAAGAAATTTTACTTCGCGGTTATTTCTTTGTTACCTGCGCGGCAAACACCAACGTTATTGTTTCTATTCTTTCGAGTTCTGTTTTATTCGCGGCTTTGCATCTTGGCAACCCCAACTTTTCGTTATTGGCGTTTGTAAACCTGTTCTTATTCGGTGTATTTGCGGCGTTATATTTCCTAAGGCGCGGAAGTATTTGGGGAATTTGTGCACTGCACACCATTTGGAATTTTGCACAAGGCAACATTTTCGGTTGCAATGTCAGCGGTATGCCTATGGAAGATACGCTTTTGCTTACCGAAAACGTACGCGGTGCGGTATGGAGCGGTAGCGGATTCGGTCCCGAGGGCGGAATTGCCGTAACTATGATATTGTTTATTGGTATCGTGACTCTTACTTTTATGAAAAACAAAGAATATGACGGTTTTTATTCCGTCGAAAAAGGCGAATTTGTTAGCGATTATTATTAAAACTTAATGGAGAATATTCAAATGATGGATTCAAGTAAATACCGCGTGGGATACTTCCCCGTGGACCATAAATACAGTAAGTGGGTAAAGAAAGACCATATCGAAAAAGCGCCTGTGTGGTGTAGCGTAGATATGCGTGACGGCAACCAAAGTCTTGTTATACCTATGTCGCTTGAAGAAAAAATTGAATATTTCAAGGTTCTGTTAGAAATTGGTTTCAAAGAAATCGAGGTGGGTTTCCCTGCCGCGAGCGAGACCGAGTATGAATTTTTGAGAGCAATTATTGATAACGGTATGATACCCGACGACGTTACGGTGCAAGTACTTACTCAATGCCGTGAACACATCATACGTAAGACGTTCGAGGCGTGTAAAGGCGCACCGAATGCTATAATTCATTTTTACAATTCGGTTAGCGTTGCTCAACGTGAACAGGTGTTTAAGAAATCAAAAGAAGAAATTAAGCAAATCGCTGTTGAGGGCGCAAAACTTGTTAAGAAACTTGCAAGCGAATACGAGGGCAACTTCCGTTTCGAGTATTCTCCCGAATCATTTACGGGCACAGAACCCGAATACGCGCTTGACGTGTGCAACGCGGTTTTAGATGTTTTAGAACCTAATGAAAACAACAACGTAATCATCAATCTGCCCGTTACGGTTGAATTGAGCATGCCTCACGTTTATGCTTCGCAGGTTGAATACATGAGCGAGAACCTGAAATACCGCGAATTCGTAACGATTTCGCTTCATCCTCATAACGACAGAGGTACGAGTGTTGCCGATACCGAACTCGCGCTTTTGGCAGGTGCGCAACGTGTCGAGGGTACGCTTTTCGGCAACGGCGAAAGAACGGGTAACGTTGATATAATCACCTTGGCGATGAATATGTATTCTCACGGAGTTGACCCGAAACTTAATCTCTCTAATATGAATTATCTTGTCGAAAAATACGAGAAATGCACGGGAATGCGCGTTTACGAGAGGGCCCCTTATTCAGGTGCGCTTGTTTTTGCCGCTTTTTCGGGCGGTCACCAAGATGCGATTGCAAAGGGGATGAGTTTCAGAAATGCCAACGGTTTGCATCAATGGAACGTGCCTTATATTCCTATCGACCCCATGGATATCGGCAGAACTTACGAAGCGGATATCATCCGTGTGAATTCGCAATCGGGCAAGGGCGGTATCGGTTATCTGCTCGAACAGAATTACGGATATACTTTGCCGTCGAAAATGCGCGAACATCTAAGTTATCTCTGCAAGAGCATTTCCGACCGCGAACACAGAGAACTCAAAGCCGAAGACGTACTTAACATATTCACCGAAAATTACTTAAATATCGACTCCACCGTCAAGGTTGCCGATTATAAATTCCTGCGCGAAAATGACAGCGTGAAGATCAACATCACGTTTGAACGCGACGGTGTCAAGAGCACTCTCGAAGCAGAGGGTAACGGTTCTTTGAGTGCCGTGAACAACGCGCTCAAAGCATATACGGGCGAAGAATACACTTTGCAGGTATTTACCCAGCACAGTATGCAAGGTCAGGGTTCGAACTCGGTTGCGGCTTCCTATATCGGTCTTGAACGCAAAAACGGAACTATGTATTGGGGCGCAGGTACGGATACTGACGTCATCAGAGCAAGTACCAAGGCGTTGCTCAGCGCGTTCCATAATATGACATCGGGAGGCAAAAGATCGTGGGAATGACGATGACACAAAAGATTCTTGCCGCGCATTGCGGTTTAGAATCTGTTTCGGCAGGACAGTTGATAAACGCGAGATTGGATATCGTTTTAGGCAACGATATTACCACTCCTGTTGCGATTAACGAATTTAACAAAGCCAATTTTGACAAAGTCTTTGACAAAGATAGAATCGCAATCGTTCTCGACCATTTTGTCCCCAACAAAGATATAAAAGCAGCGGAGCAATCGAAATCCTGCCGTGAATTTTCAAACGCGCATGAAATCAGCCATTTTTACGACGTTGGTAAAATGGGTATCGAGCACGCGCTTTTGCCCGAACAGGGCGTTGTTACCGCAGGTGATTGCATCATCGGTGCGGACAGTCACACCTGCACATACGGTGCGTTGGGCGCGTTTTCGACTGGTGTCGGTTCGACCGATATGGCGGCAGGAATGTCATCGGGTATGGCTTGGTTTAAAGTGCCGTCGGCTATTAAAGTTAATCTTGTGGGTTCACTTCCCTCAAATTGCAGCGGTAAAGACGTTATTCTCACTCTTATCGGTATGATTGGCGTTGACGGCGCGTTATACAAGAGTTTGGAGTTCGTGGGAGAGGGTATTAAGTCGCTATCTATGGACGATAGACTTTGCATTTGCAATATGGTTATCGAAGCAGGCGCGAAAAACGGCATCTTCCCTATCGACGAAATCACAAGAGCATATCTTGACGGCAGAAGCGAACGCGAACCGATATTTTATGAAGCTGACAAAGATGCCGTTTACGAAAAGACGATTGATATAGATTTAAGCAAAATTTTTCCTACTGTTGCGTGTCCGCATCTTCCCGAAAATACCCGACGCGCGAACGAGTTAAGCCACATTAAAATCGACCAAGTTGTTATCGGAAGTTGCACTAACGGACGGCTCAGCGATATGGAAGCGGCTTACAAAATTTTAAACAAAAACAAGATTGCCGACGGTGTACGTTGCATTATTATCCCTGCGACAATGCAAATATTGCGTGAATGTGTAACGCGCGGTTGGTACACGGCATTTATTGATGCGGGTGCGGTGGTTTCCACACCGACTTGCGGTCCGTGTCTTGGCGGTTATATGGGTATTCTTGCAAAGGGTGAAAGGTGTATTGCCACGACGAACAGAAACTTTGTAGGACGTATGGGACACCCCGAAAGCGAAGTCTATCTTGCCTCGCCTTATACCGCTGCCATGAGCGCAATTACGGGATATATCACCGAATACGAGGGGGATAAATGATGAAAACGCAAGGAAATGTTTTTAAATACCAAGACAACGTCGATACCGACGTTATTATACCTGCGCGTTATCTTAACACCCCCGATGCAAACGAATTGGCACTTCATTGTATGGAAGATATCGACAAGGAGTTTGTCAAAAACGTTTCGGTCGGCGATATTATTGTTGCAGGTCAAAACTTTGGATGCGGTTCTTCACGCGAGCACGCACCTCTCGTTATCAAAACCTGCGGTGTCGGTTGTGTTATTGCAAAAAGTTTTGCGAGGATTTTTTACCGTAATGCAATTAACATCGGGCTTCCGATTCTTGAATGTCCCGACTGTGTTGACGAAATAAGCGCAAACGACGAGTTGTTTGTTGATTTTGATACAGGTATTATTAAAAACATCACCAGTAACAAAGAATACCTTGCACAACCCTTCCCCGATTTTATTCAAAACATTATAAAAAGCGGCGGTTTGCTCGCTTCGATAGGTAAAGACAATGACTAAACACATCGCGGTAATTCGCGGCGACGGAATCGGACCCGAAATAATCGAACAAGCTATTAGAGTTCTTGACAGAGTTGCCGAACTTTACGGTCATAATTTCATATATAAAGACGTTGATATGGGCGGTTGCGCCATTGACAAATGGGGTTCACCACTACCCGAAGATATGCTTAACAAATGTATTAAGTCCGACAGCGTTTTGTTGGGTGCGGTAGGCGGCAACAAGTGGAACGACCTCCCTGCCGATATGCGCCCCGAAAAGGGGTTATTGCGTCTTCGCGCAGGTATGGGTGTTTACAGCAATAACCGTCCTGCGAAGATTTGGAAACAGTTGTCCGATGCTTCACCTTTGAAAAAGTCGATTGTTGACAAGGGCATTGATTTTATTATCGTGCGTGAACTTATCGGCGGCATCTATTTCGGCGAACACAAAACCGAAAATATCGACGGAAAAGAAACTGCTGTTGACGTTTTAAAATACAGCGAAGACGAAATCGCGCGAATCGGCAGAATCGGGTTTGAAACCGCAAGAAAGAGAAGAAAAAAGCTTTGCTCGGTTGAAAAGAGCAACGTTTTGGATTCGAGTCGGCTTTGGAAAAAGGTTATGCACCGTCTTGCCGACGAATATCCGGATATTGAACTGACCGATATGCTTGTTGACAACTGCGCGATGCAGATTGTGAAGGATCCGTCACAGTTTGACGTTATTGTCACCGAAAATATGTTTGGCGACATTTTATCCGACGAGGCGTCGATGATTACGGGCTCTATCGGCATGATTCCTTCTTCGAGTTTGGGTGATACGTCTTGCGGACTTTACGAGCCGATTCACGGCTCTGCGCCCGATATTGCTAACCAAGACATCGCAAACCCGATCGGCGCGATACTTTCGGCGGCGATGATGTTAAAATACAGTTTTGATATGGCAATTGAATCCGACTGTATCGAAAATGCAGTTTCAAGGTTTTTGGACTTAAATTACCGCACAGCCGACATTATGAGCGACGGAATGACATTGGTCGGTTGCAAACAATGCGGTGACATTATATTAGAAAATTTACGAAAGGAGTGAGCGGTTATGTTGCTTTCAGGCGCTGAAATACTTGTAAAAACACTTATCGAGCAAGAATGTGACACCATTTTCGGTTACCCAGGCGGACAAATTTTAGACGTTTATGATATGCTTTACAAATATCAAAACGAGATTAACCATATACTTACTGCTCACGAGCAGGGCGCGGCACACGCCGCCGACGGATATGCTAGAACCACGGGCAAAGTCGGGGTTGTTATTTCGACTTCGGGACCCGGTGCGACTAATCTTGTCACGGGTATCGCTACGGCATATCTTGATTCGATTCCTTTGGTTGCTATATGCGGAAACGTGCCGACAAACCAAATCGGCACCGACAGTTTCCAAGAAATTGATATTACGGGTATAACTCTCCCGATTACCAAACATAATTACTTTGTCGGCTCGGTTGAAACACTTGCCGACACGGTTCGCGAGGCGTTTGCTCTCGCCATTTCGGGAAGACCGGGGCCTGTACTTATTGATATCCCGAAAGACGTGCAAACCGCGTTATGCGAATATACACAAGGCGAACCTACCACTCGTTTAGAGGCATTTGCGGCGAAAGATATCCGCATTAAAGAAGCGGCAGAGCAGATAAAT
>JAGBUH010000149.1 GCA_017630915.1 Clostridia bacterium | reverse complement strand
TCAAGCGCAACAATTTACCTTCGTGATGGTTATCGGCAGGATAGAGCACCTTCGAAATAGTTTCCGCCATTGTGTTTTCTTCAACGGCTTTGAGGTACTGACCTTGCGAGAACGCCTCCATATTGAAGTTAATGATATCTCTTGCTTTCCAAAGCCTTAACGTATTAACCGCCTTGCCGACACCGCCCGAAATGAGCATATCGTAGGGGACTGCCTCGACTTCGTCATAGTTTTCGTAAATTATTTCGCAATGGTTATCGTTCCATTCCTCGCGAACCTGTCCGCCGAAACGAACCTTGACGGCTCTGTCATGGCGCGGAATGAGCCAGTTTTGACCGTCGGGAAGCCAGATGTCAGGCAATTCCAACTGTTCGCCGTCCACCAAGCGTTGCTTGAAAAGACCGTATTCATAAAGCAGGCAGTAACCTCTTGCGGGGTAATCCTGCGACGCGAGTGCATCCATAAAGCAGGACGCCAAACGTCCCAAACCGCCGTTACCTAAACCGGGGTCGGTTTCGAGTTCATAAATTTCCTCTAAATCAAAGCCGAGTTTTTTGAGCACCTTGCGGTATTCGTCTTCGAGTCCCAAGTTGCAGAGGTTCATTTTAAGCGATCTGCCTATCAAGAACTCCATACACATATAGTAAACCTGTTTTGCCTCGGTTTCGACTACTTTTTCCTGAAATTCTTTATTTCTCGTCGCGAGGATATCGCGGACCGACAAAACGGTTGCATCATAGATTTGATTGATGTCGGCATCGGTCTCGCTGATTCCGAAATAGCGCGAAAGTTTGGAATTTATCGCTTCGCGGATTTCGGTCATGTTCATTTTAGTTGCCATTTGATTAGGTTCCCTTTCGGATATACTTAACTGAATTAAAGTTGATTATAAAGGTCAATATATGATTTCGCGCTTTGTTTCCACGAGAAATCGACGAGCATTACCTTTTTCTGCAATTTTCTGTAACCCTCTCGGTCACTGTTATAAAAAGCGCAAGCGCGTTTTACCGAATTGAGCATATCGTACGCGCTGTATGCAGCAAACGTGAATCCGTTACCGCCGCCCTCACAGCCGATATCCTTAATGCTGTCGTAAAGTCCGCCCGTTTCGTGAATAACGGGGACTGCGCCGTAGCGCGAGGAAATCATCTGCGCCAAACCGCAGGGTTCGCTCTTCGACGGCATCAAGAACACGTCGGCAGCCGAATAAATCTGCTTTGACAAATCGCGGTTATAGGTGATAAGCGCTCTGCATTTATCGGGGTATCTCTCCGCGAGTTTCACAAAATACTGTTCGTAACTGTTGTCGCCCTGACCGAGTACAACAAGTTGCACGTCGTCTTTCAAAATATCGTCGCCCGCGAGCATAACGAGGTCGAGCCCATTATGGCTGACACGTCGCGAAATGACGGCAATCATCGGCACGTCACGTTGCGGTAACCCGAGCATCTTCTGAAGTTCGCTCTTACAAACTTCCTTGCCCGACATATTTCTCGACGAGAAATTGGCAAAAATCTCTTTATCTTTCGAGGGGTTATAATAATCGCGGTCGATACCGTTCAATATCCCCGAAAGTTTATAGGAAAACATATTAAGCACGTTATCAAGTCCGTGCGAGAACTTGGGAGAAAGAATCTCTTTCGCATAGGTCGGGCTGACGGTACTTACCTTGTCGGCGCAAACGATTGCGCCCTTTAACAAGTTTATGCAATTACCGTATTCGACGATTTCTCTGTCGGAATCCATAAGTCCGAACACGTCGCCGAGGATAGAAAAATCATACTGTCCCTGATACTGTATATTATGTATCGTGAAGACCGACTTGATATCTTTATAGCGTTCATCGAGCACAGCATAGCAACGCTTCAAGTAAATCACGCTCAAAGCGGCGTGCCAGTCGTGCGCGTGGAGAATATCGGGGAAGAAATCGAGTTCGGGCAATATTTCAAGACAAGCGCGGCAGAAAAATGCAAACCTTTCGGCATCGTCATATTCGCCGTACAACTTGTCCCTCTTGAAATAATACTCGTTATCGAGGTAATAGAAAGTTACGCCTTTGTGGTTATATTTATAAACACCGCAATACTGTCTTCTCCACGAAAGGTTGATATACTTTTCGCAGACAAACTCGAACTTTTTGCGGTATTTGGATTCGATTTTAGAATAAAGGGGCATCATTACGCGGATATCGTTGCCTTCCTCCGACGCCAATGCCTGCGGAAGCGAACCGATAACGTCACCCAATCCGCCCGACGATGCAAACGGAAGCGCCTCACCTGCAACATAAAGTATCTTTTTCATTTTTTAATGCCTCCCGTAACGTGTTCGCGTTCCGCGAACAGTGATATATTTGCGTATCGCAAATGTGATATATTCGCGTACCGCGAATGTGATATTTTAATGTAGGGACTTACCGTCCTCGACTGTCCGTTATTTTTACCGTCTATCGCGAACGCCTTGTTGCGTTTTTGTATACCATTCAAATTTGATTTACCGTGTTGTAGGGAATGGGTTTATCCCATTCCGCAAAGCCGACAATCAAAATTAACGTGATACGAATATGTTATTCATGCGGAAAGTGACAAGCCCTTTCCCTACAAATGTGCTGATTGTTTCGCATTTTCACACACATCACGTCACACAAAACGTTTCGCGCTAACGCACGAGCGATATGCACGCAAGCGGTGCGCGATATATCTGACGATGCGATATGACCAAGCATTCGCTTGGTCGCGATATGTTCGCTTCGCGAACGTGTTATAAATCACACATACGAACCCTTATCAATAAAGAACGGTCTGGTTTCGTGTCCCGAAAGCACACGTCCGTCGCGGATGACGACGTTTTTATCGGTAATTACGCAGTTAAGATAAACGTTCTCGCCCGTGAGGGTGTCCTGCATGATAATACTGTTCTTGATATGGGTATTCTTACCGACCTTGACACCGCGGAAAAGGATAGAATTTTCAACCGTACCCTGAATCACACAGCCGTCGGCAATCAAGGAATTACGCACAATCGCACCGTTATCGTAAGAAGCGGGCGCGGAGTTACGCACCTTGGTGAACACGGGGCGGTTGCGGACGCCGAAAAGCGAACGTCTGATTTCGGGGTCTAACAAATCCATACTGCAACGGTAATAATCGTTAAGCGAACGAATCGTCGCGAAATAGCCGTCGAGCATAAACGCTCTCATATCGTGGTACTTGCAGTTTCTAACCAAAATATCCTTGGTGAAGCTCGTATATCCGTGTGCGATAGCGTCGGAAATCAATTCTTCAAGATATTTTCTGCCGACAACCAAAAGACGAACGTAAACGTCTTCGAAACCGCTTTTAAGTCCCGAATAATCGCTAACGTCGAGCACCTTGCCGTTTTCATCGCTCTTGACGACCGTTACGGCGCGTGTGTTATCGGTCGAAACGTAACTGCTCTTGACACCCAACGTGATTTCGGCACCCGTTTCGATATGTCTTTCAATCATCGCGGACAAATCCAAATTGCAAACGGTATCGCAGTCGGAAAGAACAACGATGTCTTCTTTACAATCCGAAATGAATTCGCGAATACTAATCAACGCTTCAAGGCGTGTGCTGTACAAGAAATTACTCGCATTCGCAAATGCGGTGATATAGGGCGGAAGAATCTTGATACCGCCGTGACGGCGAGCCAAGTCCCAGTCCTTACCCGAACCGATATGGTCCATAAGAGATTGATAATTATAGTGGGTAACGATACCGACGTGGTTGATACCCGAATTTACCATATTGGAAAGCGCGAAGTCGATAAGACGGTAACGGCAACCGAACGGAACAGACGCCATTGTGCGCTGTTTCGTCAGTTCGTGTACGCTTTTTTCGTTAATGCTCGAAAAGATGATACCTACTGCGTTCATCACATTACCCCCTTAGAAAGTTTATCTAACATCGCTTTGTCGCAAATAACACCGTCGGGAACGCTCACACCGTCGGGAATGGTCAAGCCGCCGCCGACGAGGGTGATACCCTTGGATTCAATAAGTTCTTTACCCACTGTTGCGCTCTTGCCGACAACAGTATCTGCATCGACAATCGAATAATCGACCGTCGCATCGGTACGAACGGTTACGTTGCCCAAAATCACGCTGTCGCGCACAACCGCGCCGCGTTCAACAACAACGCCTGCCGAAAGCACGGAATTGATAACCGTACCGTAGATTTCACAACCCTCGGTGATGACCGAGTTATTGATAACCGCGCTGTTGCCCGTATAGTGAGGCGGAAGCGCGTCGTTTCTCGACAGAATTCTCCATTCTCTGTCTTTAAGCGGAAGTGCGGGACGGTCACCGAGAAGGTCCATATTTGCTTCCCAAAGCGAATCAATCGTTCCGACGTCCTTCCAATATCCCGAAAATTCAAAAGCGTAAAGTTTTTCACCTGCTTTAAGCATCGCAGGAATGATATTTTTACCAAAGTCCTTTTCGCTGTTTTCGTCTGCCTCGTCGGCTTCAAGATAGGAAAAGAGCTTATCTTTATTAAACACGTAAACACCCATCGACGCTTTGGTGCTCTTGGGTTCTTTCGGTTTTTCCATAAATTCGGTGATGCGCATATCGTCGTCGGTAATCATAATACCGAAACGGCTCGCCTCGGAAAGCGGAACGTCAAACACCGCGATAGTGCAGTCCGCGCCGTTACGTTTATGGTTTTCAATCATCTCGGCATAGTCCATTTTATAGATATGGTCGCCCGAAAGAATAACCACGTAATCGGGGTCGAACTTGTCGATAAACTGCATATTTTGATATATCGCGTTCGCAGTACCCTTGTACCAGTCGGCTCTCTTTTGCGCTTGATAAGGCGGAAGCGTTCTGACACCGCCGTATGTACGGTCCAAATCCCAAGGTTGTCCGTTGCCGATATATTCATTAAGCGCAAGAGGTTGGTATTGAGTAAGTACGCCGACGGTATCTATCCCCGAATTGATACAGTTGGATAGAGGAAAGTCGATAATACGGTACTTTCCGCCGAAAGGAACGGCGGGTTTTGCGATACGTTCGGTCAAGAGGTAGAGTCGGCTTCCCTGCCCACCTGCAAGTAACATCGCTACGGTCTCTTTTTTTGTAATCATGTTTTTCGCTCCTTCTTATCCCCAAAAACTCGTTCCTCGTTTTCGGGGACCCCGATATATTTGATGAAAAACACACGGTTTTTCATCGGTTTAGTTTTTGTCGCTAACGCTCTCAATCGAAAACCATGTTTTCGATTGGTTTTTGTGATGTTCGTACGCTCGCGCCGAGTTTGTGCGCCTCGCTTATCACCCTAAAAATCTCCGATTTTCAGGGAACCCGCTTTGCTCGTTGTCCAAACTCGCGAACATCATAGGAGTTTTATTCAAGGCACATGTCCTTGAATAAAACATAATTTATTGTACTTGTTTTTATTTTGAGTGTAATTTTGAATGACGTCATGTCTGTGATTATACAAAACAATAAGCACATCTTTGTAGGGAATGGGTTTATCCCATTCCGCCCGAAACACATTAGTATCACGTCATTTTTAATTGCACGTTTGCGGAAAGGGGCAAGCCCTTTCCCTACAACACGTTAATTTATATTTGATAATAAACGTTTGCCGAATGGCAAACATATCACTTTTTCGAAGAAAAAATATCACTTTTGATTTATCAAAAATATCACATTTGCGGTAGCAAATATATCACTGTTCGCGATACGCGAACCATACCCCCGCCCTACAACACGTTAAATTTAATTATACACCATTGTTTTGGATTTGTCGTCCCGACTTTGTCGCAATTTTATTGCAAGAAAATCGCGTTTGTTATTCGACGTTTTCGCTTTGTTCAATCGCGTAAATGGTGTCGAACGCGTTGCCGTCTTCTGAATAGGGCAACCAACCCGAACGGAACGCGAAAATAAAAGCCC
>JAGBUH010000148.1 GCA_017630915.1 Clostridia bacterium | reverse complement strand
GACATTCTGTATGAATCGGTGAGCGCAACCGCGACTGTTGGATTGTCGCGCAATTTGACGTCGAGTTTGAACGTGTTTGCAAAAGCAGTTATCATCGGCACGATGTATTTCGGCAGAGTCGGCCCGATTTCACTCGCCGTCGCTCTTGGCAGTAAGGGCAAAAATCAAAACGTGGTTTCTGCGCCGGTGGAAGATATCAGTATAGGATAGGAGAACATAAATGAAAAAGAAGAAAACTTATGCCGTGTTCGGCTTGGGCAGATACGGACTCGCCGTCGCGAAGGAATTGGTGGACAACGGCATGGAGGTAATCGCCATAGACACCAATCAGAATATCGTTAATGATGCCGCGGCGTACATTCCTATATGCAAATGTGCGGATGTGACCGATGCCGAAGTAATAAAACGTTTGGGCATAGCCGAGATAGATACGGTTATTATCAGTATGGCAAGCAATCTCGAAGCAAGCGTAATGGCGGTCACGCTTTGTAAAGAAGCAGGGGTTAAAAAAGTTATCGCAAAATGCGCGAATGAAATGCAACAAAAGATTTTGTTGCGTGTCGGTGCCGACGAGGTAGTTTTCCCCGAAAACGAATCGGGTGTGCGCCTTGCGAAGAATTTGCTCAGCTCGGGCTTTATCGATATGATTTCTTTGTCCAAAGACGTTTCGATGGTTGAAATATCCGTAAAAGACGAATGGATAGGCAAAAATTTGATAGAATTAAATCTACGTAAAAAGTACGGTTTTAATATCGTCGCAATGAAAAAAGGCAATACCGTTAACGTCAATGTCGCGCCCGAACAACCGCTTGATGCCGATACGACCTTGATTGTTATTGCCAATACATCAAAATTAGGAAAATTGAATAAGTAAAAAAACGAAAAGAACCGCGAAAAAGCGGTTCTTTTTTGGTGTTGGGGTTTGATTATTTTTTATATACTGAAAAGACTTTTTCTATAAATTCGAACTTATTCTTGACGACACAAAAACGTCATGGTCATCGTTTCGGATGAAACCTGAGTGAATCTCCAAAAGTCGCGGTATGTCTTTATCAGAAGGTAAAAACCTGATAAATTGAAGTTGTAAGAGATTTATTTCGAGGTTTCCTTCGCAGTATTGATAGAAGATATAAGCATAACTCGAATACTTGTGCAAGCGGAGTCAAGGGATTTATATTCTTCTGCGGATATGTAATTCGTTTTGAACAGCAGCTCTAACCAATACCCGGTTTCATTGGCTTCTTTAAGGGCGATTTGCAATTTTGAGATAAAATCGGCTTTACCGTGCGCATATTGCGCTTCGCGAATATTCGCGCCAATGCTTGTGCCGCTTCTACCGATTTGGTTTGAAATGATATGTTCTTTATTTTCTTTTAAAAATTTAACAAGACCTATAATAGAAACAGCAAAATCCATTGATTGAACGGATAATTTATCATTACGCATTTAAAACACCTACTTTCTAATAGCAGTATAACACAAATTATTTGATTTATCAATGTAAAGGCGATAGGTTTAATTTAATGAAGCATCGACTTCGTCGACATGAAGCATTGCGCTGTCGCGCAACATGAAGCACTCGCTAACGCTCGCATGAAGCGAAGCGCATCTTTCGTTCTTAATGTGCCGAAGGCACGCTTCATAGCCGATAGGCGACTTCTTTTTTCATGCGCTGTTAAGCGCGCTTCGTTCTGCCAAAATTAAAAGACAGGCATTGCCTGTCTTTTGAATTTTGGCAGCGGAATAGGGATTCGAACCCCAACAAACAGAGTCAGAGTCTGTCGTGCTAACCGTTACACAATTCCGCTATATTCATATTACGTGCATATTATATGCACTT
>JAGBUH010000147.1 GCA_017630915.1 Clostridia bacterium | reverse complement strand
TTGGCGATGATTTTGGGCGTTTTGGTTCCCAAACTCGTTGTGAACAACTACGGATCGGAAATCAATGGCTTGCTTTCGTCTGTCACCAACATTTATGCTTGTATCGCGCTTGTCGAAGCGGGTGTTATGGCGGCTTCGTGTCAGGCGTTATATAAGGCGTTGGCGAAAAATACGCGCGACGATGCTAATTCTGTCCTTTCGGCAACAAATATATATTACCGCAGAACAGGTTTGATTTATTCGGCTTTGATTGCCGTTTTTTCGGTGGTATATCCGCTTTTTATCAAAAGCGAAATCCCGTTTTGGACGGTTTTCCTTGTTATATTGTTTAACGGATTAGGTAACGTTGTAAACTTCTTTTTTCATGGAAAATATCTCTTTTTGCTTAAAGCAGACGGTAAAAACTATGTCCGTTCGGGCGTTGAGATGTTCTCTAATGCCGCAAAACAAATTTCTAAGATCGTTTTAATATCGCTTGGCTTCAATGTCGTTTTTGTTCAGTTTGCCGCGATGCTTACGAGTTTCGCGCAAATGATATACATAACCTACTATATTAAAAAGCATTATTCTTGGATAGATCTCAATGCGAAACCCAATTTTGAATCGATATCTCAAAGCAAAAACGTGTTCGTTCACGAGGTCAATTTCTTAATAACCACAAACGTCGATACCGTTTTGCTTACGCTTTTTTCAACATTGAAGCAGGTTAGTGTGTATTCTCTGTATAATCTTATATACAATATGGTTTTCAGAGTTATACATACCATTCAAGAGTCTTTGGAGTTTAAGGTTGCTTACGCCTTCCATACCGATAGGGAAGCCTTTTTGAAGATTTTCAAAGCGTATGAAACATATTTTATAACCTTTTCTTTCGTGTTATACACGATAATGACGTATTTTGCACTGCCATTTATGGCGCTGTATACCAAAGGTGTTGACGATGTTGACTATCTTCTTTCGAATCTGCCATTGGCGTTTGCGGTCATGAATTTGATGACGATAGGTAAATATCCGTCGCTTTCAATGGTGCATATAGCTAACCATTTTAAACAAACGCAAAACAGCGCGATAATCGAAGCAGTTATAAATATTCTTGTTTCGATTGTTCTTATACAGTTTTATGGTATATACGGTGCACTTTTGGGCACGATGGCATCGTCGTTTTACCGAACGAATTATTTGGTGTTATACGTAAACAAAAAAATAATCAACCGCAGTTCATTCGGCACTTATAAATGTCTTTTCTTGAACTTTGCCGTGTTTGGATTGATTATGTATTTAAACAAATACATAGTGTTCGAGATAGCATCATACGGAAAACTTTTCCTCTACTGTATTCCGTATTCCTTATGCGTTTTATTGGTTTATTTTATTGTTGCGGCGATAAGCGAACCTAAAACCTTTGCTTTTGTATTACAAACTGTAAAACGTATGTTGAATTCACGTGAGGTTGTTAATGAAAACTAAAATCACTATTTTGTTTCTATTGTTCGCAACAGTAATTATAAACATATTCATTTTCGCAAATTCATTCGATGATGTTCAAGAGTCTTACGAAAAAAGCGATGTGGTTACAAATGTTGTCGAATCTATGGTGAGCGAACAAAATAAAGTTGATTGGAATTTGAACAAAATTATTAGAAAATCGGCGCATTTGTTCGAATTTGCGCTTTTAGGGATAACCGTCACGCTTTGTCTTTATTTGATAAAACGCTGTTATTCCAAACGTTTTTACGGTTTAGGTTGCTTTTATGTGTTGGCAATTGCCGTACTCGACGAATTTATACAGTCGTTTTCCGATAGGACAAGTTCGGTTAGGGACGTCTTGCTTGATTTTGGCGGATTTATTGTCGGTGCGTTTATTCTGTCGATATGTGTTGCGGTTTTTCGTATTATTTCGAAAAGAAAAGAGAAGAAATGCCTAAATTAACTTTAATTCAAAAATACAACCGAATAAATATCACTTTCAACGGCACCCCGCTTTTACGTGATGTACTTGTTAAGTCGGGCATTTTTGTGGATTCACCTTGTGGCGGTAACGGAATTTGCGGTAAATGCAAAGTTCGCGTTTCTGGTGCGGTTAGCGAACCGAACAAAACCGAAATTAACGCAGGTTGCCGTTTGGCATGTCAAACCTATCTTTTGGGCGATGTCGAGGCGGAACTGCTTTCGCAGGATGCGGAATTTGTAAATATCGAAACCGATACGTGTAATGTACAATCAAATGCCGAAGTTTTATGGAAATACGGAATTGCGGTTGATATAGGCACAACGACCGTTGTGTTAAAGTTATTTGACAATTCGGGTGAATGTTTGTCCACCGTTTCGGCTCTTAATCCTCAACGCGCCTTTGCGTCAGACGTTATCGGGCGCATTGATGCGGCATTACGCGGCAATAATGAAATTCTAAAAAAACAAATAACAGACTGTATAGATGAACTTTTAAAGTATGCTTGTACCTCGGCAAATATTTCTTTGTCGGATGTTGATAAAAGAATCATAACCGGTAACACTGCCATGCTCTATTTATACACCGGGCGTTTGCCCGAATCAATCTCGGTTGCACCCTTTATTGCGGACACACTTTTTGGCGAATTTTATGACGGTGCATATCTTCCGCCATGCATGAACGCCTTTGTCGGTGCGGATATTTCTTGCGCGATTTTGGCTTCTCAAATGTGCGAAAGGGATGAAATATCGTTGCTTTGTGATATTGGAACCAACGGCGAAATTGCGCTTTGGAAGAACGGTCGTCTTTATGTAACTTCTGCCGCCGCAGGTCCTGCTTTTGAAGGGGGAGAGATATCCTGCGGAGTAGGTTGTGTTTCGGGCGCGATTGACCGCGTGACCGTTGATAATGGCGAAATAAAAGCAACAACTATAGATAACACCAAGGCGGTTGGGCTTTGCGGTTCGGGGTTGATATCATTGGTTTCGGCTTTTCTTGAACTCGGCGTTATCGACGAAAGCGGTTACGGCGAGAACATACCTATAATCAACGCAAATGGCGGAAATGTACAGCTGACACAAGATGATATACGTGCATTTCAACTTGCAAAAGCGGCAATATCTGCGGCGATCGAAATTATGCTCAAACGGACCGAAACCGACATAAAAGATATTAAGACCTTTTATATTTCAGGCGGTTTTGGTAACAATCTGTCGGTAAATGATGCCGTTAAAATTGGTTTATTTCCCAAAGAATTGTCGAAAAACGTTAAGTTTATCGGCAATGCTGCTCTTTCGGGGGCAATAAAATTGCTTTTCGACGAAAGCAATATCGAAAAAATCGAACGTATTGCCCATACTTCAACTCATATTGCGCTTTCGGGTGAAGATGATTTTTATAAATCTTTTATAAATGATATTGATTTTCCGATAAATTGGTAGCGATATGTCTTTAATATCAATAACACTAATGCTTTGGAGTATTGAAAATGTTATTTAATTCGTATATTTTTGTATTATTTTTCCTTCCTATCGTGATTCTAGGTTACTTTTTATTAAACCGATTATCTTTTAAAAGAACAGCGATGATTTATCTTTTGGGCATGTCGCTTTGGTTTTACGGTTTTTTTAATTATTCTTACTTGATAATTATGATTTCGAGTATAGTTATAAATTATTTTGCGTATTTGGGCATTTGTAAGTATAGCAAAAAAACATTCACAAAAAAAATCATTCTAATAATAGCTTTATTTATGAATATTGCGGCGTTATTCTATTTTAAATATTATGATTTTTTTATAGAAAATATAAACGCGATTTTCAAAGTTGATTTTGCTTTAAAACATATTTTGTTACCGTTGGGAATTAGTTTCTTTACTTTTCAACAATTATCGTTTGTAATAGATGCATATAACGGTGAAGTTCCTGAGTATAGTTTCGTAGACTATGCATGTTTTGTTACATATTTTCCTCAGTTGGTTGCTGGTCCTATCGTTACACACGATGAACTTGTATATCAATTTAGTGATGATTCTAAAAAGAACTTTAATTGGGATAATTTCACAAAAGGATTATATGGCTTTGTTTTAGGCCTTTCTAAAAAAGTTCTAATTGCCGATATGTTAGGGAATGTTGTTAATTACGGTTATTCTAATATATCTGAAATGCGAAGCGTAGATGCAATTATAGTTATTTTGGCATATACAATTCAAATTTATTTTGATTTCAGCGGATATTCTGATATGGCAATCGGTATGGGCAAGATGATGAATATCGACCTTCCGATTAACTTTAATTCGCCGTATAAGGCGAATACCATAAATGAGTTTTGGGATAGGTGGCATATAACTTTGACACGCTTTTTTACCAAGTATGTTTATATCCCCTTAGGAGGTAATCGTAAAGGTGAGTTAAGAACATATGTCAATATAATGATTGTATATTTGGTCAGTGGAATTTGGCACGGTGCTAATTGGACATTCATTTTTTGGGGTCTGTGCCATGGGGCGTTTTGCGTGATAACCAGAGCATTTAAAAACTTTTTCGAAAAAATACCAAAATTGATTAATTGGTTGATGACCTTTGTGTTCGTTAATATCATGTGGGTGTTCTTTCGGGCCGACACTATGAATGATGCATTTGCGTTGATTAAAAGCATATTCATTCAATCAAATGGGTTATCGTCATCTTTGATACAGCCTATCATATCTGCCGAATGGAAGTTTATTGCATCTCAAATTGGATTTTTGGGAGTAAATACGCATTTGATTTTGCTGGCTTACATAATTGTTCCTTTTATAATAATGTTGTGTTGCAAAAATGTAAACCAAAATTTAGCATGTTTAAAACCAACGTTTTCGACTGCTTTGATGATTTCTATTTTGTTGACATTGTGTATCATATCTTTTGCAG
>JAGBUH010000146.1 GCA_017630915.1 Clostridia bacterium | reverse complement strand
GCAGTTGTTGATGCAATAAACCCGTACGAGAAATGAGAAAATTATGAGTTTAATCGAACGTTCGCTTCCGCTTATTAGCGAAGACGGTGCTAAAAAACTGAATAACGCGAGTGTCATCGTCTTCGGTGTCGGCGGTGTCGGTTCTTGGTGCGCCGAAGCGCTGGCAAGAAGCGGCGTCGGCAAAATCACGGTTCTTGACGGCGACGTAGTTTCGGAAACCAACCGAAACAGACAAATTATCGCCCTATGTTCTACTGTCGGCAAGGAAAAAGCGACGGTTTGCGCCGAGCGACTAAAAGACATCAACCCCGATTGTATTGTTGAATGGAAGAATCTTTTCTATTCCGCCGAAACAAAAGACGAGATTGATTTAACGCAATATGATTATATCGCCGATTGCATCGATACGGTCACGTCAAAACTTTTGCTCATTACAGAAGCAACTCAAAACGGCGTTCCTATCATCTCATCAATGGGCACAGGTAACCGCCTAAATCCGTCGAAACTAACGGTTACAGACGTTTTTAAGACCTCAGGCGACCCATTGGCGCGTGTGATGCGGAAAGAATTGAAAGCGCGTGGGGTAGAAAAGTTAAAAGTAGTGTATTCGACCGAAGAACCGGGCGAGTGTGTCGAAGGCAGAAACGAAGTAACGGGACGCGCGACACCGTCGAGCTCCTGCTTTGTACCTGCTACGGCAGGGCTTTATATGGCTTATGAAATAGTTAGGGAGATACTTAACAATGGCTAAAACGAGATGGAAAGGCGGAGCGTTGCTCTCCCCCGTTCCCGCAGTTCTTATTTCCTGCGGAAGTATGGAAAAATCGAATCTTATTACTGTCGCGTGGACGGGAATCGTATGCACCCAACCGCCGAAGCTTTATATCTCGGTTCGTCCCGAACGCTATTCATATAAACTTATCGAAGAAAGCAAGGAATTTTGTGTCAACCTCCCCACCGCCGAAATGGCAAGAGTTGTCGATTGGTGCGGTGTTCGGTCGGGCAAAGATTTCGACAAATTCGAATACACCAAACTGACAAAAGCGGAATCATTTTCGGTTTCCTGCCCGAGTGTTGCCGAGTGTCCGTTGACGCTCGAATGCAAGGTTGAGCAAATTATCAAACTCGGTTCGCACGATATGTTTATCGCGGACATTGTGTCGGTCGGTGCTGAGGAATCGATTATTGACGAAAAAGGTCGATTGATGCTCGAAAAAGCAAATCTGTTTGCTTATGCACACGGCGACTATTTCGCGCTCGGCAAGAAGATAGGCGATTTCGGGTTTTCGGTGCGAAAGAAAAAGAGGGGCAAACGATGAATTCGGTCACGGTAATACACGTCGGCGATTTCAAGGAATCCTATTTCCGCGAAGCCGAGAATGAATATATAAAACGAATCAAACCTTTTTGCGAATACAAAACGGTTTGCATAAAAGAAGAATCCTCGTTTGGCGAGGATTCCGAAAAGTTAATTCAACGCGCGCTCGAAAAGGAGGCAAACGCCATCCGCGCCGCCATTCCCAAACAGGCGAAGAAAATCGCACTTTGCATTGAGGGAAAGCAAATTTCGAGCACCGAACTTGCCGAATTGTTCGTTAACGATTCGCGCCCGATTTGTTTTATCATCGGTTCGAGTTTCGGTCTTGACGAAAATCTAAAACGCGAGTGTGACGTTCGACTGTCGATGTCGAAAATGACCTTTCCGCACATGCTCGCGCGTGTTATGCTCGCCGAACAAGTCTACCGCGCAAACGCGATTAACAACGGAAAGAAATATCATAAGTAACAGCAAAACAACCGCAGATTTGTTCTGCGGTTGTCGCTTTTATATCATAATTCAATATCCGTATTTTTTACGGTTGCCAGCTATAAATATCAAAGACATCAAAGCCGCCATAAACTCGGCCACAACAACCGATATCCATATACCGTCGATTTCCCAAATCAGAGGCAATAACCATACCGAAGCCATTTGAAAAACCAACGTACGAAGAAACGAAATGACCGCCGAAATGAATCCGTTATTGAGCGCGGTAAAAAACGATGAGCCGTATATCGCAACTCCTGCAAACAAGAACGAAAACGAAAATATTCTAAACGCACGTAACGTTAGCGCCATGAGTGTTCCGTCATATCCGACGAACATACTCGCCAACGGTTCTGCACAAAAAAGCGCAAACGCAAGCATACCTGCCGAACATATACCGATGAGCACGAAACTCTTTTTTAATATACTTTTCAGTTCCGCACGGTTATCTGCTCCGAAATTATAGCTTATTATCGGCGCCGTTCCGACCGAATACCCGATATATGCCGAAATGAATATCATATTCACATACATCAAAACGCCGTATGCCGCGATTCCGTCTTCACCTGCGAAACGGTTAAGTTGGAAATTATAAAGCATACCAACCAACGACATTGAAATATTTGTCATCAATTCGCTCGAACCGTTTGCACAGCCCTTTAAGAGCGAACGCCAATCGAAATCGGTCTTCACCAAACGCAAAAGACTCGAATTCGGGCAAGCAAAATAGATTATCGGAATCAATCCGCCGACACATTGGCTTATTGCCGTAGCAAGTGCCGCACCCATAAGTCCCATAGGGTAAACGGCAACAAGCAGCGCATCGAGCACCATATTCGTCACGCCTGCGGCAACGGTAACCCAAAAACCGATTTGCGGCTTTTCAGCGGTTATAAATAAACTTTGAAACTCGAATTGAAGCATCAGCATCGGCAGAGCAAACAAATTTATCCGTCCGTAAAGCAGACAATGTTCAAGCATTTCGCCCTCTGCGCCGAGCAGTCTTGCAATATCTTCCAAGAACACAAGACCGAGCACCATCAAGATAACGCCGACGCCGAGTGATACATATATAAACAGCGAAAAAAGTCGGTTTGCCTTTTCGGGCTTTTTCTCGCCCATTGTTTTGGCTATTAACGCGCCACCACCCGTACCGAACATAAACCCGAACGCTCCGAGGATCATCAAAAACGGAAATATAAAATTGATTGCCGCGAACGGTGTTTTGCCTACGTAGTTCGACACAAAATAGCCGTCAACCACGCCGTAAATCGACGTGAAAATCATCATCGCGATTGACGGAAAGGTGAACCGCAACAGTTTTCTGTATGTAAAATGGTCAAATAAATGGATTTTCATAATTTACACTTGATTGTTTTCTGTACAAATTTATTTTGATATTTCAATCTCGATATCGCCCGTTGAGGTCATGATTTCACATCTGCCGCCGTTTGACGTTCTCGGCACTTCGACGTCGCCCGTATCGGTGGTAATTGCAAACGTTTTTCGGTCAAGAAAATACCCTCGACGTCGCCCGTGCCGGTTTTGATATAAACCTCATCAGCATCACAACGTTTAAATTCGACGTCACCCGTGCTTCGCACAATTTCTATTTTTTGATTCGCGATTACGTTTTTGAGTGTTATTTCGCCCGTACTTCCGGTAGATTCAAAATTTCTGCATTTTACGTTATAAACATAGGATTTTCCCGTCGAAACGGTGATTTTCACATCATTATCGCAAGTGGCGTTATTAACCGTCACCGTACCGGTAGAGGTCGAGAGTTCGAGTATATCGGCAGATACGTTCGACAGTCGGATATGTCCCGTGCTGGTTCTTATTTTAACCGACTTTGAAGCAGAAGCACCGAAAAAGACGTCGCCAGTACCAAGCGTAATTTTGACATTTTCGAACCTGAAATCCTTTGGAATCCCAACGTCTCCCGTATCCTCGTCAATCGTCAGCGAGGCATATTCGTTTCTCGGCAGACAAATCGTTATTTTCGGAGTGCCTAAATTGATTCCGATATAATCATAAATTTCCCGTTCGTCAACGACATTGATAACAAGCGAATTCCCCGTAACAGCGACCGAATGTTTTTGCTTCACACGTTCGTAACATTCAACCCTGCATTTGCCGTCCTCGGACAGCGCGAAAGCGATATCGGCGGTATCGGTATTCAAGGTCAGGTTGTTAAATTCATCGTCAATTTCATATATGTTTGTTTCATAATTCGATGAATCCATTTTTTTGATATCGAGCCCGTTTATCAATAGCACCGAGCCGACCATAGTCAACCCGACAACCATAAGAAGTGTGGCTGAAATGAGCCATACTTTTGTTGTTTTACTCATCAGACATCCTCCTTTTTGACAAAGTAATTCTTAATACCGATTATCATTTTCTTGGTGAGCTTCAAAATACCTTTTGTCACCGCTTTGCAACCGAAGAACGCAAAAACGGCAAGTCCTGCACAGAAAAGACCGACGCCTATCAAGGCGACACCAGTCAAATACGCACCGCCAAACATAACCAACACTCCGCCGAAAACACAGCCGATTGCCGAGCCGACGAGCGATGCAAAGACCGACCAGAGCGAAATCACCACCGCCCAAACCGACAGATAAATCGAGATAACCACGGCAATCGCGGCGATGCCCAACGACAGCCAAATCGGCGAGCCGAGCGCAAGAAGTACGATTTCCCAAGCGTTCAACCGTCTGTTCGGCTTGATTTTTTCCTTGACGAGTTTTGAAAGCGAAATATCTTCAATTATGTGTGATACAACCGATTCTACCGTGCCGATTTCTAAAACCGCGTCGGTTTCGGAAAGTCCTTCTTCGATTCTATCGTCTATCATTTCGCTGTAAAAATTAACGCGTTCCTCAATATCTTCTCGCGGTAAACCCGACAGTCCCTCTCGCAATTCCGAAAGAAATTCTTGTTTAGTCATTACCGTCACCCTCCTTTGTTACGAATTTATATATAGACACAATTTCCTGCCATTCCTGCTTGAAATCGTTGATACGTTTTTGTCCCCTGTCGGTAATACGGTAGTATTTCCGCAACCGTCCGTCGTGTTCTGCTGTGCGAACGGTAAGCATAGATGCCGATTCAAGACGTTTTAAAATAGTATATAGGGTCGATTCCGACAGTTCGATATACGGCTTCATATCCTTGATTATCTTGTAACCGTAGGATTCCCCGTCTTTTATCGCCGCTAACACGCATACATCTAACAGACCGCGTTTCAACTGTATGTCCATAATATACCTCCTCTCATGCAATACATCGTATCACGAAGTATTGTTTTTGTCAAGAGGAGATTGTAAAAAATCGTCTTTAATTTTCAAGCGCGATATGTTATAATAAATAAAAACCATTTAAAAACGGACAAAAACTATGAACGACAAAAAAAGATGTGCTTGGTGCAACGTAAAAAATCCGAAATATATTGAATACCACGATTTTGAATGGTGTGTGCCGAATTCCGACGACAAATATCTTTACGAAATGTTGATTTTGGAGTCGTTTCAAGCAGGTTTGTCTTGGGAATGTGTATTAAACAAACGCGACCATTTCAGAACGGCGTACGATAATTTCGATTTGGACAAAGTGTGTAATTACGGTGATGATAAAATAAGCGAACTGTTAAACAACAAAAACATCATCCGAAACCGATTGAAAATTAACGCGAGTATCCAAAACAGCAAAATTTTCAAAACGATTTCTGCCGAATACGGTTC
>JAGBUH010000145.1 GCA_017630915.1 Clostridia bacterium | reverse complement strand
CCAACGCAGGGACGAAGCACGGGCAAAGTCGCAACGGCATCGGTAACGGCAAGCGATTGCATCGTCTGACTTGCAACCTGTCCTAAACTTTCGCCCGTCACAAGACAGCCTGCGCCGTATTTTTCGCCCAATTTCGACGCGCAACGCACCATAAAACGTCTTAAAAGAAGCGTGAAAAGTTTTTCTTTACAAGTATTTACAAGAGTTTCTTGAATTTCGGTAAGCGATACCGAGTGAAGATAGATTTCACCGCAATATTCGGTAAGTTTTTCCGCCAAAGTGCGAACCTTTTCTGCCGCCGCTTCGCCGGTATAGGGGGGAGTTTCGAAATACACCGCGTCAATCGCCGCACCGCGACGTGCAATCATGTGGCCTGCAACGGGGCTGTCGATACCGCCCGAGAGCATAAGCATCGCGCGGCCGCTTGAACCGACGGGAACACCGCCTGCGCCCTTTTCGCCGTTTCCGTGAATAAACGCGGCGCGGTCGCGGATTTCGATGGTGATAACACGTTCGGGATTTATAACGTCAACCTTCATATCAGGTCGGTTTTCGAGCACTATTCCTCCGCAAATCGCGCAAATTTCGGGGGATTTAAGCGGAAATTTCTTGTCGCTTCGCTTGGCATCGCATTTAAAGGTCTTGGCGTTGCCCAAAAGCTCGTCGATATTTTCAGCCAACTTCTTTTGGATATCTTCCATATCCTTTTCACATTCTATTCCTCGGCAGACCGTCGCGATACCGAAAACCTTTTTAACCTTGTCATAAGCGGTATCCATATCCGCATCGTCAGAAGCCGAAACGCAAAGCGTCGATTGCGCGTAATCGAAATAAAACTCACCTTGAACCGATTTAAGCGCACGTCTTACGCGGCTTTCTAATTTGGTGTTAAAATAACTGCGGTTCAAGCCCTTTAATACTATTTCACCGTATTTTAAAAGCAAAACTTCTTTCATCTGCGTACCCTTTTCGCTGTTTCTTCCAACTTTTCGACAAGAAAAGCGATTTCCTCCATATTGTTGTTGACACCAAGACTGATTCTTACCGTGCCGTCGATTTCTTCTTTTGTTAATCCGTAAGACGCAAGCGTTCCGCTCGGACCTTTTCTTGCCGAGCAGGCGCTTCCTGCCGAAATGCAGATTTCATATAGACTCAATGCGTTGAGTATAACCTCGCTTTTCGCACCGCGAACCGTAACCGACAAGATGTTATCGACGTGATTTTCGGGGATATTAAGTTGAAAACCGACGTCGGATTTTGCCAAAAGTTCGGTCAATTTATTATAAAGTTCGGGGATATGTGCCGACATACGCTTATAATTCTCACAAGCAACGCCGAAAGAGGCGATACCGACAATATTTTCGGTGCCCGAACGGAGATTGTTTTCCTGACCGCCGCCGTGAATGTATGCAGGAATCTTGACACCGCTTTTACAGTAAAGTGCACCGACACCCTTTAAACCGCCGATTTTGTGAGCGGAAATACTTGCAAGGTCGCAATTTTTGGCGATTTCTTTTGCATCGTTCGTCTTCAAAAAGCCTTGAATCGCATCGCAATGCAACAACGCTCCGCTTCCGCTTCGGTCGATTGCGCGTCTTATTGATGCGATATCATACTTCGCGCCGGTTTCGTTATTAACAAGCATCACAGTCACAAACGCCGCGCCCTTTTGAAGTTCGTCAGAGAGTGATTTTATATCCAAAACACCGTTTTTTGTGCTGATTCTGATAATTTCCCAGCCGTCGTTTTCGAGAATCGCAAGAGGAGAAGAAACAGACGGGTGTTCGCTGTCGGTGGTGATTATCCGCTTGGAACGTCTTGAACGTAACTTTGCGCAACCGAAAATCGCTTGGTTGTTGCTTTCACTTCCGCCGCCCGTAAAGATGACCTCTTCGGGTTTGCAGTAAAGCGCGTTAGCAACACTTTTCCTCGCGT
>JAGBUH010000144.1 GCA_017630915.1 Clostridia bacterium | reverse complement strand
GGCGATAAAATAATCTATGAAATCGACAAAACCACAAACGATTTATCCGATGCAATTTCAAACGATTTGCAAAAGCGAGGAATGAAATTCGTCGGTTCGACAATCATATATTCCTATTTACAGGCGATTGGCTTAATCTACTCACACGAACAAGAGTGCTATCTATACAAGAAATAAATGCCACACCCCAATCCGTTCTTCTCGGTTTGGGGTGTTTTTTATATAAAAACGGCTTGGAAGAACTAACTCCCAAGCCGTTTAATACTAAATTCTATTTAATCTCGTCGGGGAAAAATCCGCGTGTATCCGCCCAACGTCCGTAAATATCTCTTACCGAAACACGAACGTAACGCGCGTTTTCGTCTAACTTGAAGTCGGCGCAGTTGACAGTTTCGCCCTCGTTTGCGATAAGGCAAGAAGGCGTTTTACTTCCGACATATACGAAAATACTCTTTACGTCGGAACATTCAATATGGATATTACCGTCCTCTACCGAAATTTCCTTGAAAGTAGGTCCCATAGAGGCATACATTTCGCCTTTTTCCATGGCATCAAACACACTGTCATAGCTGAACTCGTCGGGCATTATCATCGTAAACGCACCGAAAGAGTCGCATCTCGGGTGTCCCTCGGGATATCCGTTGTGGTTGTCGTCGGCACCGTGACAAAATACACGTTTGCCCTTGCAGAGCATCTTATCGTAAAGCGCGCCGCAATATTCAAGATTGTTAGTAAGATAAGAGCCGTAATTGCATATTTCCAAACTGAAATAACCGTCGTATTCAAGAATATCGGATTCGTTATCCATCGACCAATAGGGGTGGTTATAAGTAACGATGTAGCCGTGCTCTTTCGCGGTTTTAATATATTCGTTGATGTATTCAACACTATACTCGCGAGGTCTTTCGTCGCCGACGCGGACAAGCGTATCAATAGCGTTGTCGCGTTTCAAATACGCGGCGTAGCGCTCGTCGAAATTCACCATTTTAATATTCTTCGGGTCGCGCGCAAAGAGATTAAGGTGGATTTCCCTATCGTATTTATCATACCTCGCGTTCGGGCGAATATAACATTCATATCCCGTGAGCATCATAAAATCCTCATCTGCCAATGACTGATGGTCGCGCGGACGCTCGTGGTCGGTGATTGCAAGAATGTCATAACCGTGCGACTTGTACATTTCCTTTAATTCCTCGGGTGTCTTGCAACCGTCGGACAACACGCTGTGGCAATGCAGATTCGCCTTGTATTGCTTCTTATCCGGTGAAATTAAATATTTCTTCATATTCATTTTACATCCTTTTGTTGTTCGGTTTAAGCGAAAACGCCCGAAAACCGTTGCAGTACAAGGCTTTCGGGCATTATTTATTTCATTTTATTCCCATTCTATTGTTCCCGAAGGCTTAGGTGTGAGGTCGTAAAGTACGCGGTTGATACCGTCAACTTCGTTGGTGATACGAGCGGTGATTTTATGAAGAACCGCGTAGGGAATTTCTTCGATAGAAGCGGTCATCGCGTCGAGAGTATTTACGGCGCGGATAATTGCGGGCCAGCCTTCATAACGACTGTCGTCCTTAACTCCAACGCTCTTGATATCGGGAATTACAACGAAATACTGCCAAACCTTTTCGGAAAGACCGTTAATCGCAAATTCTTCGCGCAAGATAGCATCTGCTTCGCGGAGTGCGTTCAATCTGTCGCGGGTAATCGCGCCGAGGCAACGTACACCAAGTCCGGGACCGGGGAACGGTTGACGATACACCATCGCGTGAGGAAGACCAAGTGCTTCGCCGACAACGCGGACTTCGTCTTTATAAAGCAACTTAATGGGTTCAACAAGTTCAAATTGCAAATCTTCGGGCAAACCGCCGACGTTGTGGTGGGATTTAACCGCTTTTTTGCCTTCTGCCTGTTTAACGCTTTCGAGAATATCGGGATAGATAGTACCTTGCGCAAGGAAAGAAATACCTTCTAATTTACGCGCTTCGTCGGCAAAGACGTTTATAAATTCACCGCCGATGATTTTTCTCTTGCTTTCGGGATCGGAAACACCTGCAAGAAGGTCAAGAAAACGGTCGGTCGCATCAACATAAATAAGGTTTGCGTCCATTTCGTCTTTAAAAATCTTGACAACGTCTTCGGATTCGTTCTTACGCATAAGACCGTGATTAACGTGAACACAAACCAACTGTTTGCCGATAGCTTTGATAAGCAAAGCGGCAACAACCGAGGAATCAACACCGCCCGAAAGAGCGAGAAGCACCTTTTTGTCGCCTACTTGCGCGCGAATTTCGGCGATTTGCTCGTCGATAAACGCGTTTGCAAGTTCAAAATTTGTGATACGTGCCATAGAATCGGGGCGAAGGTTATTTTGCATTATTGAGTTCCTCCTAATATAATCCGCCTAAAAATATTGATGAAATATTATATCAGTTGTATTGCGGAATTACAAGAGAAATTTACGCGAAAATTACAAAAATTTACAAAACTTTTTTTGTTTAGTTTGCAACAAAGCGGTTCGTTTCCGAACCGACTGATTTTAAAGTTGATTTCAGTGATATTTTTCAAGAATGTTTCAAAACATGAATCCCCCGTATTTTTCTGCTTGTGTTTATTCATATTGTGCGTTTTTTTCGAATATTTTTTTATTGATACATAGAAATGAACGGAGATGTCATTATGAAAAAACTTTTTTGCGTTGTATTATCTTTGCTTTTTTTCCTCACTCCCTATTCGGCAAACGCAACCGAAATCGCCGCGATATACCCCTATGACATGCAGATTGAAGACTTTTGGTTCGAACCTACAAGCGCGGAATATGTCAGCGACGGCGATGCAAAAGCGTTGCTTCTTATGGAATACTCGACAGGAAAGGTGCTTTTTGCCGAAAACGAAACCGAGCATTTACCGATAGCATCGGTTACAAAGGTTATAAGCACGTTACTCGTCATGGACGCGATTGACGAAGGCAGAATAACCTTACACGACATGGTTACAATTTCGGAACACGCGGCAAGCATGGGCGGTTCGCAGGTATTTCTTGAAGCAGGCGAGCAAATGAGCGTGGACGACTTGCTTAAATCGCTTGTCGTCGTTTCGGCAAACGATGCCACCGTGGCATTGGGCGAATATATCTGCGGAAGCGAAGCATCTTTTGTTGCGGCAATGAACGAACGCGCAAAGGAACTCGGGTGCGAAAACAGCAATTTTGTAAATACCAACGGTCTTCCTGTCGAGGGTCATTATTCCTGCGCCCTTGATATCGCGTTGATTACACGCGAATTGATGAAGCACGAACTGATTTTTAAATACACGGGAATTTGGATGGATACCATAAGAAACGGCTCGTTTGGATTGGCTAACACAAACAAATTGATACGTTTTTACAAAGGCGCGACAGGTATGAAAACAGGATTCACGGGAGAAGCAAAATATTGTCTTTCGGGAACCGCCCAACGCGACGGTATGCATTTGATTGCGATTGTTTTGGGTGCATCTACAAGCGACAAACGTTTTGCCGCCGCAAAAGGTATGTTTGATTACGGTTTTGCAAACTATTCGATAATAACTCCCGAAGTGCCGAGCATCGAGCCTATCGACATTACACGCGGTGTGTCCGACTGTGCGAAACTTACCGCAGAACCGATTAGTATTCTTTTGGAAAAAGGCAACAAAGGCGAAATAGAACCGCAATTATTCATCAACGAAAATATGCAAGCACCCGTTTCCGAAGGCGACGAGGCAGGTTATATTGCATATTACCGCAACGGAGAGGAACTTGCACGTACGAAGGTTTATATTGCCGAAGAAGTGAAAGAAGTTTCGTATGGCTCGTTACTTTCGGAAATATTTAAAATCTTGACGTTTAAAAGATAAAACGACGGATAAAAAAACTAATAAATCCTATAAAAATGTTTTTTGGCAAATAAATCGCAACAAATAACTTGCGAAGACGGATTATAGGTGTTATAATATCGTTAAAAGTTTTTGGAGGTGGATTATGAAAAGATTTCTTGCAATCACTCTTGTAATACTTATGGCGAT
>JAGBUH010000017.1 GCA_017630915.1 Clostridia bacterium | reverse complement strand
TTGAAACACTTAACCGCGACGGTTATCATTTGAGTCTCGGCACGGGCCGTTATATCTCAGCTCTCGCTTTCCTCAAATCGTTGACCGGCGTTTATATTGACAATATAGAATGGAAACCCGAAGACACAAACGATTATGAATATCAAGTGGCTATCGAATCGGTAAATAACGCTATGAAAACACCGTACAGTGTTACAAAGTCTACTCTGTAATGAAAAATTATAAAACACTAAAACTTGCCTGCTATACGTCAAGTTTTTCGATGGCGGTGACGGCGAATATGTCGCCTATTCTGTTCATGACGTTTCGTTCGCAATACGGCATTTCGTATTCAAAACTCGGGTTGCTTGTTTTACTCAACTATGCGACGCAACTCCTTGTCGATTTGATTTTTTCGTTCTTTTCGCATAAGTTTAATATATCAAAAAGCGTCAAATCAACACCTTTCGTCGGCACGGTCGGAATGTTGATTTATGCACTTTGGCCGTTCGTTTTTCCAAATTCGGTCTATACGGGCTTGGTAATTGGTACGCTCATTTTTTCTGTATCGGCAGGTCTTGGCGAAGTGTTAATCAGCCCTGTCATCGCCGCTATTCCTGCAAAAGATCCCGACAGAGAAATGTCAAAACTCCACTCGCTTTTCGCGTGGGGCGTGGTATTTTTTATTGTTGTAAGCACTTTGTTTTTACACTTGTTTGGTTTACATAATTGGCAATATCTCGCGCTGTTGTTTTGTATAATTCCGATTGTGTCTTGCGTTTTGTTCTTTAAATCCGACATCCCCGAAATAGAAACGCCGAATCAGATTTCGGGCGCGTTGAAACAGATGAAAAACAAAACGCTCTGGATGTGCGTTTTCGCTATCTTCCTGGGCGGTGCGGCAGAGTGCACGATGTCGCAATGGGGTTCGGGTTATCTCGAACGTGCGCTCGGGGTGGATAAGGTTTACGGAGATCTTTTTGGGGTCGCGCTGTTTGGATTGACACTCGGTCTTGGAAGAACGCTCTATGCGAAAATCGGTAAGAATATCACGAAAGTTTTGTTCTTGGGTGCAATCGGGGCAAGCGCTTGTTACCTTACTGCCGCAATCACAAATAACGCCTTGCTCGGTTTACTTGCTTGCGGTTTTACGGGTTTTTGCACTTCTATGATGTGGCCCGGAATGTTGAGTATCGTTTCCGATTATATTCCGAAAGCAGGAGTTCTCGTATTCGCTATGATGGCGGCGGGCGGAGACCTCGGCGCATCGGTCGGACCCCAACTTATTGGCGTTGTCACCGACGCGGTTATCGAATCAGATGCGGCTATCGCGTTTGCGAATTCTTTGGCACTTTCTCCCGACCAATTAGGAATGAAACTCGGTATGCTTATCGGTGCGATTTTTCCGATGATTGCAATCGCGCTTTATTACTATATTCACAAAACAAAAAAGAAGTTTACATAATCAAAACGCCTTGGGTATTACCAAGGCGTTTTATCTTGCTTATTTCAAACCGAAAGTATCGATTTCGTCAACAGGAACATACATTATTCCGATGTGGAATACCGTTCCTTTGCTTCTTTCTTCTGCGATTTTATTATACATGCTCGTGCCCTTGCGGATGAACATAATATCCTCGGTAAACGAACCGAAATCGGGAAGCAAGTGTCCGCTGTCCATAATCGCAAGAATATTACTCGTTTCGGGGAGAACTTTGCGAAGTTGGGGCGAGAGAATCCAAGAGGAACAGTCAATCGCCAAAGTTTCGTGCTCGGGATAAAAATTCTTATAGAATTCAAAAGCTTCTTTGTATGCGGCTCTCGCGTTTTCGGGAGTATAAGCGATATTTGAGGGAATATGTACCGCGAGGGTAGGTGAACCTGCGCGGAGATACATTCTCCATGTAGATTTGTCAAACTCGGTAGTGTTAACATCGATCAAACCGCTTCTTGAAACGACGTTTGCGACGAATTTTTTATCGTCTTCGTAAAAATAGGTCTTCGCAACCGAACCTTCTTCGTTTGCAAGAAGCTCGTTTTCCTTGCCGATGAAATATCCGTTGTTGGTAAGCGAAACATATTCTTTACCGTCGGTGATAACGAAAAATCTGTCGGTGAAATGGTTAGGTACAAATTTCAAAATGCCAAACAAGAACATGCATCCGCCTGCGCAGAGCATATTCCAATGCCATTCGGTGATACCCCAATAACCGTACGTACCAAGACAGTTCTTTGAGTAGTTTCTGAATGCGGTAAGGTTTTCAACGTTCAAGTCAGCGGGCGGTTTCTTGTTGTTTAAGGTGTTTGCAAGCATTGTTGCAACGAGAATCCAGCCAACCTGCTCGGCTTTCAAACCCTCAACGGTGAAGAGGTCGGTTTGGTAAATGTAATTCACCCACGGCAATCTCTTGTATACCGTCAAACAAGCCAAGAACGAGCCACACAAGTGGCCGTCATCGCTGTCGTTAAGGATTTTTGCACATCTGATGAGTTCGCTTTTGCCGTCTTCTGGAAGTTCGGTCGTGTCAGCAACGATAATAGCGTCTTTTTCCGACAAAACAGGAATGTTTCTGTCGTATTCTGCAATAAAATCAGCGAAATAACTTTCTGCATAATCAGGTAAAGTGAAATTGAATTTAGAACTTAATTCTTTAAAAGTCATAATTAACCTTCAACTTTAATTTTAATAGATTTAATAACGGGTTGTTCTGCTTTGGGAATTGTGCCGTTGCCGTCGATCGGTCTCGCTTGGTTACAAACCTTGTCTACAACTTCAATACCCTCTGTAACGTAACCGAAAGCGGCATAAAGTCCGTCGAGTGAGCTTGCGGCTCTGTCGTCGTGAACAATGAAGAACTGACAACTTGCACTGTTCGGGTCGTTTGCTCTCGCCATCGAGATAACGCCTCTTTTATGGGAGAGGTTGTTTTTATGGCCGTTAGATGCAAATTCGCCAACAATCTTCTTGTCGGAACTGCCCGTGCCGTTGCCCTTGGGGTCGCCGCCTTGCATCATAAAACCGCTGATAATACGGTGAAATGTAAGACCGTCATAAAAACCGCTTTGCGCAAGGCTGATGAAGTTTTGGACGGTTTTGGGAGCTTCTTCGGGCGCGAGTTTGACGGTAATTGTGCCGTAATCAATAATATCAATTACCGCATAATAGGTTTTGCCGTCTTCAACAGCAATTGAAGTTGACGAATCTTTATCGTCCTTGTTGCAACCGACAAAAAGCGTAAAAGATAAAACGATAAGCAAAAATGTAGCAATAAATCTTTTCATTTTTTCCTCCAAGAATTACATTTTTACAATTATACAATAAATCTGCAATTTTTGCAATAGGAATTAAAATATATATCTTGAAATAAAGATAGTAATATGTTATAATGACAATACAATATTTCAAGGAGGATTTACTATGAACTCAATCAAAAAGTATGTTGCGGAATTTATCGGTACTTTTGTATTGGTGCTTTTCGCTTGCGGTACTGCGGCTGTGGTTGGTTGCCAAACTCAATCTATTGACAGCGCTTATATCCTTACCGCGCTCGCATTCGGCCTTGTTATCGTTGCTATGGCTTATTCGATAGGTAATATTTCGGGTTGCCATATCAACCCTGCTGTGTCTATCGCTATGCTCGTCAGCAAGAAATTGTCTTTTAAAGATTTTGTTGGTTATGTTGTTGCTCAATTCCTCGGCGCAATCGCAGGCGCGGCAACTTTGATGGCATTTATTGGAAAAGAGAAGGGACTTGGCGCCAACGGTCTTTTCGAAGGCGATATCGTCAAGTCATTAGGTATCGAAATCGTTCTTACCTTCGTTTTCGTTATCGCTATTCTTGGCGTTACCTCGAAGGTTGAAAACGGCACCGTCGCAGGTGTTGTTATCGGTCTTACTCTCACTCTCGTTCACATTTTCGGTATCTATTTCACTGGTACTTCGGTTAACCCCGCTCGTAGCTTCGGACCTGCGCTTTTCGTAGGCGGCGATGCTCTCGCTAATGTTTGGGTATTCGTCGTAGCACCTCTTATCGGTGGCGTTCTCGCTGCATTGGTTTATAATTTCTTATCTTCCGAAAAAGAATAATTTTAAAAGTTAAAAAGCTCGGTTCAATTACGAACCGAGCTTTTTTGTTATGTGTTACATTAAAATAATCAAGAACTGAGAAACCAAAACAACCGCGATAAGTGCGATAGGATATGTCGCCGCATAAGCTGCTGCAACGTCTTCGGTGCCTGCTGTACCGATAAGAGTACCGAGAGCAGGAGTAGAAGTCATACCGCCGGTAAGCGAACCGAGATTGTTGAGAAGACTCAATTTGAGAACATACTTTGCAAAGAGGAAGCCGACAATCATCGGAACGATAGTCATAATAATACCGTAAACAAAGTACATCGCGTCAAAGTTTTCAACGAATTCCGCACCGCCGGGGATACCTGCGCCAACGAGGAAGAGAACCA
>JAGBUH010000143.1 GCA_017630915.1 Clostridia bacterium | reverse complement strand
GAAATTACTTATTTCGGTATATGCGGTTTTTGTGCTTGAACTCGTAGGATAGGTAACCTGACACCAGCCATTATTGTAAATAGAATTGATAGTGCACAGGTCGGAAGTGTAAACTGTACCGACGGTTGTAGATAAATCGCTGTCCTTTACATCGAAGTTTGCGGAAGCAGTAGGATAAGCGGAAATCGGGGTATAATTTGTATATACCTTGGTGGCGGTGGGCTCGGTTGTAGAGCCGGTATCGCCAGAATCGCCTGCGGTATCGTATACTATAGCATTACTTCTTGTTCGAATGCTGTATGTACCACCATCGTAATATAAATAACCATTGCTGTCGGTATGGCTGGACAGCGATAGAACTGTCTTTTTACAAACAGGAGGGGTGGATTCATAAATCGTGATGGTCGAGGAGGTTTTTGCACCAACCCAAATAATATGTGTAACAGCAGTGTTACTTAATGCGTCGCCGGGCTTTACATCGGCAACCTTTACACCCGTGGTGGTAGTGCCATAGGAGGTAGCGTTTTTGATTTTGGTAACGCTATCGTATCTGGGATTGCTACCACTCATAAAATTACCACCGAAAACCTCACTAACGAAGGTCGCACAGCAGTTACCGTAAACGGGACCTATGCGGTTTGCGCCGACAGAGGTACAATACTTTGTTGCGGAGTAGTTAGAGGAAGCCTTGGCTTTATATTGCTCCAACGACAGCAAGCTATCGACGCCAAATTCCGCATAAAAGAGAGTATATGGGACACCTTTTACGGTTTCGCCTTTTTCGAAATATTTTCTGCCATTATAGGAGTTGCCATTCCAGGTATAGATTCTACTGGAAGGAACCCACTCATAGTTACAGAGTGCTTCCGCACGGGCAAGCATTGCGGAGAAGTTGGTGCTGGTTGCAGCCGAAACCTTAACGGGCGCAACATAAAGCGCGCCGAGGAAGCAGCATATTAACATCAACGAAATTAAGGATTTGATTCTTTTCATACTGAAACCTCCATATATATCAATTTATAAATATGAGCAATATTCATTTTAACAAATATCCGCTCATTAAACCAGTATTTAAAAATTATACATTATCGGTTTTAAAAAAACAATACTTTCCGTGATTTTTCACAATATTTTTTCAGTGCAGCATTGATTATTTGGAATTTTATATCGAAAAAAATCACTAGAATCAGTTGATTCTAGTGGTTTTTCTTTGTTTACTCTGCAACCCAAATTTTGAGGGCGCCTTATTCGGCGCCCCTTTTTCTTTTTATTTATAGGTTAAAACTCTACGATCTCAGGCGCTTTACCAAACGCGTTGAAAATTGCTACCGCGTTTTGCATATAGAAAACTTGGGTATTGCCGTCGTTTTCGTCGTACATACCGCGGAGGTTGGGATATGCATCGAGCATAGACTTCTTTGCTTCAAAGCGGTCGTCTTCGACGAGTTCGCAAGCGATACGAATCCATGCACCGTCAGTAAATGCACAGATTTCAGCCTTGGGATTTGCCGCAAGCTGATGACTTGTGGGCTTTATTTTACCCGTCTGTATGTAGAGTTTGCCCTCGAATTCGTTAATTGTACCGAAAGGACGAACTCTCGGTTGGTCACCCTCTACTGTTGCAAGGTAATAGGTTTCTGCCTTTTTCAAAAAATCATAAACACGTTTCATTTTACACCCTCTGTTTCAAGTTTCTTGCGGTAATTGATATAGTCAACGTACAGTTTTTCGGCATCGGCATGGCCCAACTGCGCGACACTTTCGGGTTTGCTGATTAGGCCGGGATACTGATATATAAAGATCTCCTCGACGTACGGCGACATGGCTTCAATCTGTTTTTGCAAACGTTCAAACGGTGCAGGAAGCAGTGCGGATTGATAGACCTGTCCTTCAAAACGAAAGGCCTCCGCGTTGCCGAAAAGAACAGATCTGCCTGCTTTATCGTGAGCTTTTTTCAGCGCTTCATAATACGCGGCGGTATCATCATAGGAACTTTTTTGAACACCGACTTCGTCTTGATATGCACATATATCAACGTCAAGGCGGGCAAGGTCGCTGATATATTTATCGTCAGCAACCAAATCCTTTGTACCGTACGGACTGATAAGCGACTTGAAGCGTTTTCCGAGTTTATGCATCTCCGCAGACGAATAGTTGACGTATTCAATAAACGATTCGTCCATATACTTGTTAATCCAAGTTTCGTCGGGATAGTACCAACCATAAAAACTGCTATGGTGACCGTACAACTCTGTCAGTTCGTTCATTGCCACGCACGTGCGACGGAGAATTTCTGCATTAGACATAATATCTCGCGGATGTGTCATATTACGACCGGTTTCGCGCCAGTTGCCGTAAAATCCATTACTCAAAAATATATTAAGACCTACTTTGTCTGCCTCATCAAGAACGACCTCAATAGGATCGTTGCATGCAAGTTCCCAACGTTCTTCGAATACCGATGATTTAAAATACGTCTTGCTGTTAAGCGTAGTGGAAAGCAAAACCGCATATTTCATTCCGCATTCTTTCATTTCGCGAATCTTCGCGCGCCATTGTTCTTCTGTGAAATTTTGAAGAGTATTATCCCAATATACGCCTTCTTTGGCATTATGATGGCGGAACTCAAACCAAGTTCCGGTTATCGGCTTCGTATACTTTAATTTCATATTTTATCCTCTGTTTCGTATTACGTTGTTTATAAATTATATCATACAAGTAGTAAATTCGCAACCGTTTGAACGATATTGCGCGAATATATTGATACCTTTGGAATAAAAACTTTTATTAGTTTACGAGCCCGAAATGTTTTGCTATCGTGTCGCAAACCGCTTCTCTTGTATCTATGCCGTTATCCTCACGAATGACGGTGAAGAATCCACTCTCGGCGTATTCATCATAATGCTCTTTACTGTTGATTCGCGCAAGGCCTTGTCGGTAGTTTTCCATTACTGCTTCGGGATTTTCACAACTCTCAATAACGTTCAGCAAAAATTGTTTTTCAGGGTCAGAGCGGTCGAAGAAACGGTCAACGCTCATAGACTGAGGACAAAGCATTACTGCAACATGATTATAATCGGAAATCTCTTTTAGGATATCAAGTGGAATATTCGTATCGACGATTACTTTTTTATCCTTTGAGATAGAAATCAGCTCGGCTATTTCAAACTCTGCCGCTTCCCTGCCATCATTATATATCCAACGTTCGTATTCCTCAGGTGAGCGTGTTACAAAATCCTTCCAATCGGTGAGCATTTTGTTATAGCAGATGTCGGGATGCGTTTCGGGAGTTGCCACAATATCCGAAATCGGCTTATGGTAATTTTCACCGCAGAAGACCATATCGTAACGCTCGGAAAGCATTTTCACGGTGGTGGACTTCCCTGCATACGCTGTTCCCGTGATGAAATATACGTTTTTCAGATAGTACTTTAAGATGTTATTTTCTATTTTCATAACTATACCTTTTTTGCATCATCCGATAATCTTTGCGAGTGTATCGATATCTTTGCGTTTCTTGGGGCGAAGTTTGTCGTCGTCTTTTGCATATCCGAGCGTGATGACGAGGCGAACGGGGGTATCGAGTTGGCAGATATTTCTGATATCCGCATCATCGAGCCAACCGAGAATACAGGTCGAAAGTCCTTGTGCGGTTGCCTCTGCCGTTATGTAGGCGGCAAGGATACCGATATCAATCGAGCGATAGTCGTTCTTCTTTAACTTAACGCCGAGTGCAGCCGAAGCGATATAAGGTTGCTCGGAAATAACCATCGTTATCGGCGCATCTATGGCAAATTTATTCAAGCCGACACCTCTTGTTGCCATTGCTACTTTTTTAGCAATTTCGCCTTTACAAACGGTGATTTGGTAGGGTTGACCGTTGCAGGCAGAGGGTGCAAGGCGCGCGGTTTTGAGTATTGTGTCGAGTTTGTCCTGCTCGACCGCGCGATCGGGATTATAGTTGCGACAGGATTGTCTGTTTTCGGCAATTTCTGTAAAATTCATATAATACCTCTCAAAATATACGTAGTTACTTTATCCACCATTCAGGTGTTATATCGCCAAGTTTTACGATTCTTTCGGCGGCGTAATCGAGCATTATTTCTATATCGTAATACTTCCCTGCCATAAGCTGTACCATAAGCTCGCGGCAAGCACCGCATGGCGCACCGTTTGAGCCATCGGGAAGAATACAAAGCACTTTATCTATTTCTTGCTCTCCGTTGGTAATCATATTAAAGATTGCGTTTCTTTCGGCACAGATACCCAAGGTTGAGCAGGTGTCGATACACACGCCCGTATATATTTTACCCGACTTGGAGCAAACAGCGGCTGACACCTCTCCGCAGGTTACATAATCGGAAATTCTGCGCTCGTTCAATACCGCTTTTGCGGAATTATACATTTCTGTCCAAATTTTATCCATGGTTATCTCCTTGTTAACGCTTGAAGTTTATTCAAAATCGCTTTTTCCAATATTGCATCTGGAACACAGAGTTTGCAGATTTTCAAGTGTGGTTTCTCCGCCCTTTGACCAAGGAATAATATGGTCTATATGTAATTCTACCGTAGGGTCTTTCGCAGGAGAAGCACCGCAAGCGCAACACTTAAAATTGTCGCGTTTTAATACTTGATATCTTAATTTGTTGGATATTCTTCGTGATTTAGTTGTAGCACCTTGTTTTGCAAGTTGCTTTTCTTTACTTGTTTTAGTCGGGTTACATTGGGGACATTTTCTAAGCCATACATCACAACCGTTTGCCATATATTTGTGTCCGCAATCAAGGCATTCCATTTCGAAAAATTTCTGGTTATTGTGAGTTTCAGATATTCCTCGGTAACCGAGATTCTTTTGATTGTTTTTGTTTATATATCCAGCATCAGTTGTTTTCATTGTTTCACCTCGATATTTTTATGGTTTATAGTTCTTTATAATTTCCATAATATCATGCTGATAGATATTTCCGTCGAGAACGTCGCCGTTGAGGGATACGGAGATACAGCGAACGTCATTCGGATTTTCTACATACGGATTCTTGGGAAATTCACCTTTAAAATACTCTGCAAGATATTTAAGCGCATTTCCCTCGGGGAAGATTATATTGCCGTCGCTTTCGGGGATTTGCAGGTCGGCGAAGCTTTTTAGAATTTCGCAAGTTTTTAGGTTATATGGGTTATTATCGGTTTTGCTAACCAGCCAAGCAGGTTGGAGGCGAATGGGAAGATTACAAGTTTTACATTCCTCGGCGAAGATTCTTACCACTCCCAACGGGATTGTTTCTTGATGAAAGGCATCAACAGATAAAAGCAAATCATTCACGCCGCAATTGGCAAGATTTTGTGCAACCTCGCGGACTTTTGAAATATCCTTTGAAAAATATCCGTTGGTAATAACCTGACGTTTGGGGATATTCAGTTTCTTTGCAACCGACATAACGGCATAGACGGTTTCGGGATATAAAAGCGGTTCACCGCCAAAGGTCATCACGGTCTTGATATCGTACTCTGACGCAATTTTTCTGACGGCGTTAGCCGAAATAGCAGGGTCAATCCGTTCACCGCAAGATTTATGTTCACCCTCTGAACAATGCTTACAACGGCCTGTGCAAGCGTTGGTTACAACGAATTCGATTTTGTTTAGGTTTTTGAGGTTTGGATTCATATTTTTTTACTCGACTTCGAATTTTATTGAAAATTCATTATCCCAAAAATCAAATCTTGCTTCTCCGCCTTTTGAAAGCAATTCGTTTTTCAGTTTGGGGTTTTCTAATATAAAAGAAAAAATTTCTTTGTGCGGAAGTTGTACTTCCTCACGCTTTAACAGTGTGCTTCCCTTCCATTCTTTATCTTCACCGCAAAACAATACCGCGGAGCAAGATTTGTTATTCAAAATATCCGCAATCTGTTGGCACATATATTCATACACGCCGTCTTCTATGGAATAATGGGCATGAAAACAGCAAAAGATCAACGTAATTTCGCCGTTATGTTGAAACTCAATTTTTAAATTCTTATTTGGATTTTTGTTTGGTATTTCAACGCATTGGTTCTCTTCATATAACCAATCGTATCCGCAATCATTTTTCGTGCGAATAATAGGATTGTATTGTTGAAAGCGGTTTATAAAATCATTTATCATAACTATAAGTTTAGTCCTTTACATAATTATCGATGGCGTTTGAAACGAATTCTGCCGTACCCACGCCGAATTTATCGATATTCTGCTTAAATCTTTCATCGGAAACGTACATCTTGCCAAGACCGAACAGAATTTCATCGGTGCAGGTGTAATAGTTTTCGGTGATATGGGATTGAAGCTTTTTGAGAAGCGCAATTGATTCGGCAGAATCGGGAGTTATGCCGTTATTTTTCAAAGTAGAAAACTCGGCAAAAACAGACAGCAAGCCGTTGTTTGCTTCATCCCATTTTTCCTTTGTATAGTTTTTTGTCTTTTCGGTATATTCGACATAGGCGTCGGTGTTGCCCCAACGCTCTTTTGCTTCGTTTGAATAATTATTCATAATCCACCTTATACATTTATTCTTCGGCATTTACTGTATATCTGCATTTTGGAAATTTAGAGCAACCGTAAAACTTTCCGTTTTTACCATTTCGCAAAACAAGTTCGGATTTGCAATAAGGGCAAATCTTTTGTTTCTCCATTGTTTCTATTTTTTCTTTATACTGAATAACGTTTTGTTTATGTTCCAATCGCGCATCTTTTCCGATAAATTGTTTGTTTTTGATATATTCATAAATCTCTTGCTTTTTTGATTCATCAAATACATCGGGTTTATCTTCGGCTATTTTATATATTGCTTTTTCCATAGACGGAAACGAGGTGCAGATAACAGTGTGTTTTTTATTTTCTTCGTTCAGTTCTCCGCTGATTTTGATATCATCACAAACGATAG
>JAGBUH010000142.1 GCA_017630915.1 Clostridia bacterium | reverse complement strand
TACTTTAACTATTATAGCAATAAAAAGCAGGTTCCGTTGGCAATTGAGGTTCCTGTTGCTTACGTGGTTACAAAAGGTGTAACCAGTCTTGAATATTCGGAAAAATATTTCGGAAGTCTTTCCGAGTTCAAGATAGACACTATTGCGTGTGATGACAGATATATGGATCTGCTAAAAGCAAACTTTGAAATAACGAATCCTTACGCCAAGGAAGCGGTTTTAAATAGCAGCGGAAATCTAATGCCTGTTTTACTGTCGTCCACCATGGTGCATGATGAAGTATATAACGCTTTGCAACGTTATGATAAAACGTGTGTATATTATAATAATGACAAAATTTATTGTAATTACGTGTATGAATGGAGTATCGGAAGCGGCAACAAGGCTGAAATCGAAGCTGCCGAAAGACTTCTTTCGTGGATGCTTGGCAACGTATATCAAAGTTATTTGATGATTGGCGAATGTCAAGACGGACAGATTCCGGTTAATAAGATATCTTTTGAATCAAAAATGGAGTCGAGAAATTATCTTGCACCGCTATCTGAAATACATCATAAATTTGTGTTTGAAAGGAAGTGAAGGAATCCGTGAGTAAAAGATGTTTAGGATGTATGGAATTATTTGGCGAAGAGTTCGAAGTATGCCCTCATTGCGGATACGTTGTAGGAACTCCGGTCGAAGAAGCCATACATATTGAACCGGGTTCTCTGCTTTACGATAGATATATTATTGGTAAAGTTCTTGGTTATGGCGGTTTTGGCGTTACTTATCTCGGCTGGGATGGTAAATTGGAGCAGAAGGTTGCCATTAAAGAATATTTGCCGGGCGAGTTTTCTACAAGAATGCCCGGACGGTCACGAGTGACGGTATTTAATGGTAAAAAAAGCGAACAGTTTTATGATGGCCTTAAAAAGTTTGTCGAAGAAGCGAAACACCTTGCAAAATTCCAAAATGAGCAGGGAATCGTTAAGGTTTTCGACAGTTTTGAGGAAAATGATACTGCATATATCATCATGGAGTATCTTGACGGGGAAACGCTGACACAATATCTTGCACGTGAAAAAACCATACCCGAAGACGATGCCGTGGCAATGCTTATGCCGGTTATGGAATCGCTTCGCGTTGTACATGAAGAGGGCTTGATTCACCGAGATATTGCGCCCGACAATATTTTCTTGACCAAGTCGGGAGAGGTCAAACTAATCGACTTCGGAGCATCGAGATATGCAACAACCTCTCATAGCCGTAGCTTGACGGTTATAATCAAACCGGGATATTCTCCCGAGGAACAATATAGAAGCAGAGGTGACCAAGGACCTCACACAGACGTCTATGCGATAGCTTCTACGTTATACAAAATGATAACCGGAAAAACCCCGCCCGATGCTATGGAACGTCGTGCAAAGTATGAGAATCAGAACAAAGATATTCTCGAAGAACCGCATAAGATAAACAAGAAGATATCGCTTAATCGCGAAAACGCAATTCTTAATGCGATGAACGTAAGAATTGAGGATAGAACGCCGAATATAGAAAAGTTTATTAAGGATTTAAATGCAGAACCACCTGTAAAAAGGGTTTATGGAAAAATCAAAAAAATCGATCTGTATTCATGGCCGTTGTGGCTGAAAATCCTTGCTCCGTCTTTATTGTCCGTGATATTGGTATTCGGGGCTTTGTTACTTACGGGCGTTATAAAATTCTCGAACTTTACGGAAGAAATCGTAATACCTGATAATATTGTTACTGTTCCCGATGTTGAAGGACTATATAGAGAAGAAGCGCTGAAACTCATAAAAGAGGGCAAATTATTGGCATCGGCAAACGGTGCAATAGAATCTCAATATATCCCTGCCGGAAAAATAATATTGCAAACTCCGGTTGGCGGCTCGTATATGGAGATCAACGGTACAGTTCAATTGATAATCAGTAGCGGTGGCGGTGTTGCATCGCCCGAAAACGGTATCGCGACGGTTCCGTCGGTTATATGGCTGTCAAAGGACGTGGCGATTTCAACATTGAAACAAGCTGGTCTTGCGGAACCTACGATAATTGAGGTTTACGATGATACCGTTCCTATTGGGGATGTAATATCTCAAAGTATAGAACCCTATACGCAAGTTGACGAGGGAACGGTTATTACAATAACAGTATCTCTCGGTGCTGCTTCGTTTGAAATGCCCGATGTGGTTGGTAAGACCGAGGCAGAGGCAGAGGCAACGTTGCAAGGAAAAGGCTTGGTTGTAGTATTGGAATATCAAAAGACAGATTCCGTTCCCGAAGGAACTGTTATGGCACAAAGCGTTTCCAAGGGCGAAAGCGTTAAAAATGGCGACACCGTTACTTTAACAGTTGCCAGCGGACGTGAAACCATTGATGTTGCTGATGTTGTGGGTATGTCGCAAGCTGAGGCGGAAAAAACATTGAAAAAACAAGGCTTCAAGGTTGCGATTGTTGAAAACAATGATTCTAATGTTGCAAAAGGCGACGTAATTAGTCAATCGCCTGTCGGCGGAACGGCTCAATTGCCGGATTCTACAATAACGATTTTCGTAAGTAAGGGTAAAAAATCCATTACGGTAACGTACGATGCAAATGGCGGATCGGTAAATACAGGCAGCAAGTCTGCGTATGTGTCGGAAACCTATGGAACATTGCCTACTCCTACACGAACCGGATATACGTTTGACGGCTGGTATTCTGATAAAACAGGCGGAGTGAAGGTGTCTTCAAGTACAACCATCAATACACCGTCTAACCATACGTTATATGCAAGATGGAAGGCAAACGAATACACGTTGACCTTTGATGCGAACGGCGGCACGAGTGCGCCTTCGAGCAGACGTATATCGTATAATTCGGCGTACGGCGAGCTCGGTGCGGCAAAACGCTCGGGATACGTGTTTGCCGGTTGGTATACGTCTAAGAGTGGTGGAACCCAAATAACGTCTGATAATAAATTCACGCAAACGTCAAATCAAACGCTGTATGCGCATTGGAGTGCAAACGGATATACGGTTACGTTTAATGCCAATAGCGGTAGCGTGTCAACCAATAGTATGCCTGTGGTACATGGTTCGGCGTACGGTTCGTTGCCTACGCCTACTCGAACGGGATATACCTTCGACGGTTGGTATACTTCTGCAAGTGGCGGAACAAAGATTACGTCATCGACAACGGTAAATATTACTTCTTCGCACACGCTGTATGCACATTGGAGCGCGAATTATTATACACTTACCTTCAACGCAAACGGCGGAAGCGTTTCTACACCTTCAAAAACGTTATCTTACGGAAGTACGTACGGAACATTGCCGACACCGACCAGAGATTACTATACCTTCAATGGTTGGTATACATCTGCAAGTGGCGGAAGCCAAGTAAGTTCTTCGTCCACAATGGGCGAAGGTAACGTTACTGTGTATGCACAATGGACATCTAAGGATTTGTCTGGTTGGGTATTGGCATCTGAGGTGCCGAGCGGAGCACAGGTTGTTGAAACACAAACACAATATCGTTATAGAGATCGAGAAAAGCAGTATACCCAATCAAACAACAGTTCTGAAAGCGGTTGGACTCTGTACGATACAGGGTATGGCGCTTGGAGTGGTTGGAGCGAATGGCGCGAAGGTTCTAAGTCGACCACGGATACATGTGATGTGGAAACTACAACGGTTTATGGTTATTATTATTTCAAATGCAGTCGTTGTGGTGCTCACATGCATGTGTATAACAATTCTTGTTTTACTTGGCTTGGTGGTTGCGGATATAGTGGTACCGTTACCGTGGCAGGTTGGACGCAATTTTGGTTAACTACTCCGTGGAGTTATGCATCTGATCCTCACGGCACAACCAAGTCATTTATTGATGACCCGACCTATGGCAGAGCATATTGTTGGACTGATAATGGTCAGCCACGAACCGGATATAGAGAACGAACGAGAGATATTATTTATTATTACTATAAGTGGTCGAGTTACGGTTCTTGGTCGTCATGGTCTACAACGGCATATAGTAATAGTGATTCGAGACAAGTCGAAACAAGAACGCTATATCGATATAGATCCAAATAGTTATTCTTCATCGTATATGCGTTGTCTGTATACACAAAAATAAAACACGAAAAAAGCAAGTCGAAAGGCTTGCTTTTTTCAATAACTGAGATTTATTTTTGCCATTTTAGGCGCGAAAAAAGAAAAATGCTATTTACTTTTGGCGCAAAATAGGGTATAATACTATGAATTTGAATTAAAAACAATTTAAGGAGTGTCATTTTAATGAAACTTTCGCCTCTTCAAATCGCAAGATACCAATATGCACCCAAGTTGCCCGGTATGCTCAGAAACGGTATTTCCGAAATCTGTGTAAAGAACGGCAACCCGACCGAAAGTGTTGCGGACCAAGAAAAAGTCAAAGCTCTTTTCCCCAACACCTATGGTAAGAACGAAATTACTTTCCAAAAGGGTGCGAACACCGCTGAAGCAAAGAAACAAGTGGTCGGCGTTATCCTCTCCGGCGGACAAGCTCCCGGCGGACACAACGTAATTTGCGGCTTGTACGATGCTTTGAAAGCAACCGATAAAGACAACGTTCTTTACGGCTTCAAAGGCGGTCCTTCCGGTCTTTTGGAAGACGATTATGTTATCTTTGACGACGAATATATCAACCAATTCCGCAACACCGGCGGTTTTGATATCATCGGTTCGGGCAGAACCAAACTCGAAACCGAAGAACAGTTTGCCGTTGTTGCAGATGTTTGCAAAAAGCATGGTATAAACGCTATCGTTATCATCGGCGGCGACGACTCGAACACCAACGCGGCTGTTTTGGCTGAATATTTTGCCGCTAATAACACCGGCGTTCAGGTTATCGGCTGTCCCAAGACCATCGACGGCGACCTTAAAAACGAAGATATCGAATGTTCCTTCGGTTTTGACACCGCTACCAAGACTTACAGCGAAATCATCGGTAATATCGAACGTGATGCTAACTCCGCTAAAAAGTATTGGCACTTTGTTAAGGTTATGGGCCGTTCGGCTTCTCACGTTGCACTTGAATGTGCGCTTCAAATCCGTCCTAACATCTGTCTTGTAGGCGAAGAAGTTGCTGCAAAGAAGATGTCCTTGGCTCAAATCGCTGATTATATCGCTGATTCCGTAGCAACCCGTTCCGCAAAGGGTTGGAACTTCGGTGTTGCTATTATTCCCGAAGGTATCGTTGAATTCGTTCCCGAATTCTCTGTGCTTATCGCAGAAATCAACGAACTTCTTGCAGGTGAAAAGACCGCGGAATTCAACGCGCTTCCTACTTGGGCGGCTAAATATGCGTTCATCGAAGCAGGTCTTACCAAAGAATCAATGTCTGTTTTCGCTATCCTTCCCGAATCTATCCAACAACAACTTTTCCTTGAACGTGACCCCCACGGTAACGTACAAGTTTCGCTCATCGAATCCGAAAAACTTTTCTCCGCTCTCGTTGCTGACAACCTCAAAGCACGTAAGGCGGAAGGCAAGTTCAACGGCAAGTTCGCGGCGCTCCATCACTTCCTCGGTTATGAAGGACGTTGCGCGTTCCCCTCGAACTTCGATGCTTACTGCTGCTACTCCCTCGGTTATAACGCATTCATGCTTATCCAATACGGTTATACCGGATATCTTTCCAAGGTTTCTAACCTCAGCAAACCCGCAGAAGAATGGGTTGCAGGCGGTATGCCTATGACCAAGATGATGAACATCGAAAGAAGAAACGGTAAGGATAAACCCGTTATCCGCAAGGCTCTCGTTGAATTGGAAGGCAAACCCTTCAAGTTCTTCGAAGCGAACAGAGCAGAATGGGCAGAAAACACCTGCTTCGTTTACCCCGGCGCTATCCAATACTTTGGCCCGAGCGAAGTTTGTGACGCTACTACCGTTACCTTGGCTCTCGAAAAAGGCGAATAATTAAATAATTATAAACAAAAACAAGTTTCCTTATAGATTAGGAAACTTGTTTTTTATTTAATCGGTTTTTATTTCGTCTAATTGTTGATAAATCTCGATAAGTCCTTTTCGTGAGGAAATACCGAGTTTTCCCATGCTTCTTGACACGCATCTTGTCTGCATTTTCAAGAAAATGACGACTGAATACATATTTTTTGTATTTTTTTACAAAAAAGTAGTGACATATCCGATTCAAGATGATATAATGATTATGCAATGATCGTATCACATTATCAAGGAAACAGCATCACCAGGTTGTTGCCTACGGTGTGTTAGCGAACTTTTTGATTTATTAACGAAAGTTACGGTTTTTCCGTTACTATAAAAAATCATAACGAAAGGAACATGAAAAAATGAAAAAAACTACTAAACTGTTAGCCATCGTTCTTGTACTTACGATGCTTATCGGTATTATTCCGATGTCTGCGTTGGCATACGATATCGGTGTAGATGACATTGTCACCGATGACCCCGACGGTGTGACTTTTGCAACACCGCTTGAAGTGGGCGTTAAATACGAAGGCGAAATCCAAAGCGACGATCCCTTTGTTGAAGTCGGACTTCGCGAAGAGGAGTGGGTAGGTTATGCAAAGAGCTTTACCGTGACTCTCGACGGTTACACCGACTACACCGTCAAAGCCCACGTTGAAGGTGAAGATGCGGTTTACGTTGACCGTGCTATCGCGGTTTACTACGAGGGTGAACTTGGCCCGTACGTAACCGACTGGGTAGATTCCAACAGCATTGACGTATCTGTGACCTTTGAATCCTACCTTCCCGGTGAGTATCAGATTCTCGTTTGGGGATATTGTTGTGACGAAAACGATGCGGATTTGTTCGATTCCACCTACGTTTCGGTTCTCATTGACGAAGCGGAGAAAATAGCGTATTCCGAAATAACGTATGACACAAAAATCCAAAAAGGCGAATCGGTTGAAATAACTTTGGAAGCAGACGACCCCTATTTTGAGGAATTCGGATACTACGGAAACGGATTCGGCTTTACGACCGACTTCACTCAGGGCAAGTACTACCTTGTCACCGTTGAAGTTACAATAAACGAAGATATCGCTACTCATGATATTGATCCGTCACTCGCGATAATGGAAAATAAAGACGGAGAGCTGACGAATTTTAACGGCGGATATGATACGCTCTCGTACATTGTACGTGCTGACAGAACGGGCGAGTATAAATTCCTGTTCTTAGCCGAAACTTATGACCACACCGACGGCAAATATATCTACGGTGATTTAGTGTTCTATAATATCTCGGTGGATGAAGTTGCCCCGACATATTTTGATATCGATTGCGAAGAAGATTATATCGAATTTATCGATGATTTGTATGCACGTAACTACGAAGGTTCTATTGTAGTTGCTACAATTTACGGCGACCTCGACTTCACGGATAACGAATATTGCTATGGTATCGAAACTAACGCGAGCGCACTCTTCATCGAAGGTATCGGCGAAACGGTTATCGAAGGAATTCCTGAAGCGTTGGTAGATTACTGCGAGTATGTATATATCGAAAATATTACGGTAAAAGCAGACCTTTCTTATGTCGACGATAGCAAGTCCAATCTCGGCTTACTTGTCGGTTATGCGATTAAAGCAGATATCAACAACTGTAATGCATACGGCAGTATTACATTTACCGATTGCGCATATGCAGAAGATATCGGCGGCTTGATCGGTGATGTTGGGGCGCTTAACGTCAATGATACCGAAGTTAAGGTAGATATCACCTTCGACGGTACTGACGTAATCTGTTATGTCGGCGGTATATGCGGATATAACGGCAGCATAAATGCTTCTAACGTAAGTTACTGCGGCGATATTATTGCAGACGCTCCCGATGAATTCTATTATATCGGCGGTTTTGTCGGTGAGACTTATAACGACGGCGTTTATGAAAATTGTACGGTAGAAGGTAATATCAAATATAACGGCAATCCCACGACAACCGAATTTGATGTGCGTAATATCGGCGGTTTTGCAGGTTATATAGAAGATTACAACGTGTTCAATAACTGCAACGTCACAGGAGACATTTATGTCGTTTACGGTGATTATGTCGGCGGTTTTGTAGGATATCTTGACGAAGCGAATGCATTCTTTAACTGCTACGCAGACGGTGACGTTACGGGTTATAACTATGTTGGTGGTTTCGCAGGCATTTCGGATTGCTGCGGCGTAAATATGTTTGCTAACTGTTATACCGTCGGCATGGTAAACGGTAAAGATGTTATCGGCGGATTTATCGGCGGAACCTATTACGAAGATACTTTCATTAACTGCTATGCATACGGCAAAGTAATATGCAGCGAGTCTGATACTACCGATCTTTATATAGGTACCTTCGCGGGATATGTAGAATACGATACCGTTATTGAAGGTGTTCACGTACAAAACAGCGAGGTTTTCGCGACGATCGGTTACTGCGCGGATGAAGAAAAAACCTATTCGTATCTTTACTCCGTGAACTTCAAAGACACCGAAGACGTTGCCTTTGTTGTGGATATGTTGAACGGTGTTGCTGATGAAGCTAATGAAATGGGCATCTTCGACTATAAACTTCTTAATTGGAGTGCCGACAACGAAGACGGTATTCCCAAGTTTGCAGAAAAACCTGCATATATCGTCGGTGACGCAAACCTCGACGGCAAGGTTGACTCGGTCGACTACTTGCTTGTAAAACGTCATTGTTTCAAGACCTATACTCTCGAAGGTGACGCACTTAAAGCGGCTAATATTAACGGCGACGGGAAAATTGATTCCACCGATTACTTGCTCGTTAAGAGAATTTGCTTCGGTACTTACAAAGTGTAAACGTCGTTCACCCAAAATTGTTTTGGGAAATAATTGCCGATAATTGTTAATCAAAAACACGTTCTTCGAATGAGGAACGTGTTTTCTTATACAAAAAACACCCCGACGAAAACCGTCGGGGTGAAGTGCGCTATTTGGAAATTATTTTATTTCTTTTTCTTTGAAAGAACAACTGCAACTACTGCAATTGCGACAACTGCAACGCCGGCAACAATCCAAATCCAAGCGTTAGAACCGCCTTCGGATGCATCATCGGATGCAGAAGAAATTGCAGATGATGATTCAGATGCTTCACTTGTAGCAACATTGGAAGAAACATCATCGCTTGATGCATCATCGCTCAATGCTTCGCTTGCATCGGAAGATGCATCAGCGGATTCGTCAGCACTTACATCGGAAGATTCGTCTGCGCTTTCGTCAGCCGAGGTGTCGGGAGTTACTTCGATTGCATCTCTTGTAAAGGTAACCGCGCTGTCCTTGTATGTAACGGTATAAGTACAGTTGGTGAGTTTTGCGGTTTCGTTGAAAACGTCGGTGGTGGGGGCGAACTTGGTGAGGAGCTCGTTGTAGAAATCATAAGCTTCTTGGTTCAAAGGGTTAGAAGCATTATAGAAGAATGTAACAACGTGTCCGCCTGCGGGTGCGGTAACATCGTGTTGAGGGAATTCTGCCGCTCTGTCGTCAGAGGATTTGAAGATGTTGTTACCGGCTTCGAGCACCTTGCCGTCTTTGTCGCAAACGAGGACAAACACATAACGGAGGTTGTATTCTTCGGAAGTAACAACGCGGTCTGCATTTCCTGCGGGGTAGACATAAACCTGCGCATAAACGTCGGTGCCCTCGTCAACTGCAACGCCGTCATATTCGGTAATTGCAAGTTGGAAGCTGTTAGCCTCCGCGGATGCACAGATAGCAAACATGCTGAAAACGAGCATAATAGCCATGAGTGATGCGAAAATACGTTTCATAATAGTTCTCCTTTTTTTATATGTTTTGGGTTTATGTTAGTATTGTAGCACACAATTGACACTTTTTCAATAGTTTTTTGTTTTAGGGGTTGAAATGACACATTCAATTGAAATACTTGGGGTTTGATAGTATAAACCGTCGTTTATCTAATCTGACCGTTGCCGTTGATGACATATTTATAGGTCGTCATTTCGGGTAAACCCATCGGACCGCGCGCGTGCATTTTTTGAGTTGAAATGCCGATTTCTGCGCCGAAACCGAATTCTTCACCGTCGGTGAATCTTGTCGAGGCGTTGACATATACCGCCGCCGCGTCGATATTGTTGCAGAAATAGGTCGCATTTTTATCGCATTTGGTGATAATCGCCTCGCTGTGACCCGTGCCGTGTTTGTTGATATGTGTTACGGCGTCGGCGACATCATTAACCACCTTGACGGTGAGGATATAATCGTTATATTCGGTGAAATAATCTTCATCGGTGGCAACATTCGCGTCGATAATTTGTCTTGTGCGCTCACAACCGCGAAGTTCGACGTTATCAAGACGGGATTTGATAAGCGGAAGAACGTCTTTTGCTATATTTTCGTGAACAAGCAAGGTCTCCGCCGCGTTGCAAACCGAGGGACGTTGACGTTTTGCGTTGTCGATAATGTTAAGCGCGATATCAATATCTGCCGATTCGTCAAAATAAACGTGACAGTTACCTGCACCCGTTTCGATAACGGAAACGGTTGCGTTTTCGACAACCGAACGAATGAGCGATTTACCTCCGCGAGGGATAAGAAGGTCGATACCGCCCTTCATTTTCATAAGTTGGTTTGCCGTTTCACGCGAGGTGTCCTTGACGACTTGGACACATTCTTTCGGAAGACCGATAGAGAAAAGCGCATCGGAAAGCACGGTCGCAACCGCGATATTGGAGTTGATCGCTTCTTTACCGCCGCGGAGAATAACCGCGTTGCCCGACTTGACACAGAGCGCCGCCGCATCGGCTGTAACGTTGGGACGCGCTTCGTAAATTATCGCGATGACGCCGAAGGGAACGCGTTTTTTGGTGATTTGGAGTCCGTTGGGACGGGTAAAAACCTCGTTTCTGTCAAGCGGGTCGGGAAGTGCAATAACCTTTTCGACCGAGTTCGCGATAGCGTTGATACGCGATTCTGTCAAAGTCAGGCGGTCGAGCATCGAGTCACTCATTCCGTTGCTTTTTGCGTTTTCGATATCGCGTGAATTCGCTTCGATAATTTCGCTTGCACGTTCGCGCAATGCGTTTGCCATAGCCGAGAGGGCGGAGTTTCTTTTTTCGGTGTCGGTTGAACCGAGAATCAACGATGCCGTTCTCGCGCTTTCGCACATTATATTAAGCATAATTTCGTCCTCTTTTTCTTATTGGGGTTTTGCGGCAAAATACGTGCCGACGAATTCGCCGTCGATTACGTTATAAAGAATTTCGGGGTCGGCGCCGTTAAGAATTATCATCGAAATTCCGCGTTCGGTGACGTATTTCGCGCTTTCTAACTTCGTTGCCATACCACCCGTACCGCGCGCGGTGCCTGCACCTGCGCCCATTGCAAAAATTTCGTCGGTGATTTCGGGAACGTATTCGATGAATTTTGCATTTTTGT